>JBDTLW010000442.1:0-3271 GCA_039934575.1 Parafilimonas sp.
ACATACGTACTTACTTCCACTGTTGGGCGCTTGCTTAATAGCCAGATGTAAGAAAGATAAGCAACTATAGAACCCATAATAGCGAGATAGAGCAAAGCAAAAAAACTTTGTGATGAAACTTGTTGAACGGAAAATGTTTTAAATTCTCCTGCACCAAAGCTTACCACAAAACAAACAATGGAAGTTGCAAATAACTGTATAGTTCCATTCATTAAAAACGAAGTATTTGTTGTTGTATATTTTGAGTATAAAGAACCGATTGTCCATGCAATGCCGCCAGCTAATATCACAACAATTCCTATCGCTGCATTACCCGGTTTATTCAAACCTGATGTATCTGTATTTGAAAAATTTGTAAGCAGCATCACACCTATAAAACCAAGCAGCAAACCAATAAGAATAATTTTATTACTGAAATAATAGCTCCATTGTTTTTTATCAAGCAATACAAACCAGAATGGCAAAAAAGTAACGATGATTGCGGCAGTACTGCTGGGCACATATTGCTCGCTCCATGCTACAGAAACAGTTCCGCCGCCAAGCATTAAAATACCGCAAATACTGTTCGTTTTTATTGATTTAAAATCAGGAAATGTTTTTCTTTTTATTAAACAATAAAAAAACAATACAAGTGCAGCAATAAAAAAACGAACAGCCGAAAGCAAAAAAGGCGGAATAGTTTTAATACCAAATCGTAAAGCAAGATATGTTGAACCCCAAAGAATATAAATTGAAGCAAAAGCCAGTAATATTTTTATACGGTTGTTGTTCATTTAAAATATTGAGGCTGCAAATACGTGATTATTCTATTAGTTACTGCATTGTGCTATTAATATTTTATTGCTTTGAAAAAAACATTTCGGAAAAAGCATGGAAAGGTTTCTTGCTGCTGTTAATAGTATTTTGCCACGAAGGCACAAAGTCACGAAGAAAAAATTTTTGTGCCTTCGTGACTTTGTGGCTGCAAGAATTTGTTTTAACACTAATTATATTAAAAAGCATAAACTGCTTATTTGAGTTTGTTACTTTTGTTGAAATGATTTTTTGCTATGCCATATTATTATAAGCTTGGAAGTTTTCCGCACAAGCGTCATACACAATTTCGCCGCCCTGATGGGTCTTTATATTCAGAGCAATTATTCAGCACAGAAGGTTTCAGTAATGATTCGTCATTATTGTATCATTGCCATCCGCCAACACGCATTATTAAAACGGATGAAGCCATGGATGTAACGCCGCTTATTGCCGAAGAAAAAATGCTTAAGCACCGCAGCTTTGAAGGCTTTAATATTCAACCACAGAATGATTATCTTATAAGCCGTTATCCTGTTTTAACCAACAGCGATTGCACTATTACTTTAGCAGCGCCGCAACAAGGAACCAAAGATTATTTTTTTAAAAATGCTGATGCCGATGAAGTGATTTTTGTGCATGAAGGCAGCGGTTCAATTTATACACAATATGGTGAATTGCCTTTTGGTTATGGCGATTATTTAATCTTGCCCCGAGGAACAATTTACCAGATAAAATTTAATGATGAAAATAACAGGTTGTTTATTGTTGAATCGCATCATCCTATTCGTTTTCCCAAAAGATATTTAAGCAATTACGGTCAGCTTCTTGAGCATTCACCTTATTGTGAAAGAGATATTCGTCCGCCTGAAAATCTTAAAACGTATGATGAGCAGGGCGATTTTATTATCAAAACAAAAAAGCGCAATATGCTGTATGGCATACATTATGGTCATCATCCTTTTGATGTAGTTGGCTGGGATGGTTGCTGTTATCCGTTTGCTTTTTCTATTCATGATTTTGAACCGATAACAGGGCGTGTACATCAGCCGCCGCCGGTGCATCAAACATTTGAAACAAATGCATTTGTAATATGCAGTTTTGTACCAAGATTATTTGATTATCATCCTCAGAGTATTCCTGCGCCATATAACCATAGCAACATTGACAGTGATGAATTAATTTATTATGTGGATGGTGAATTTATGAGCCGCAAAAATGTTACGCGTGGTATGATAACATTACATCCTGCAGGTATTCCGCATGGACCGCATCCCGGTGCAGTTGAAAAAAGTATTGGCGCAAAAGAAACAAAAGAACTTGCAGTGATGGTTGATACATTTAACCCGTTAATGCTTACACAGGCTGCACTTGATATTGAAAATCCTGATTACATAATGAGCTGGGCAGAATAAATTTTTTTAATTTATTGCTCGGCGTTGTATGTTTTGAGTTTTAAAATTTATAAGGCTGATTTATTTTTTCAGCCATCTTTTTGATGACAAACTTCATAACCAAATTTTCTATTTATTATTTAATATGTTTGCACCCCTAAACATAACTCTATATCACTACTCAATCTATAAATACAAAAACAAAATCAGCGAAAAAATCAACTTCTGTTTTAAATTTTCGACAACTTATTTTTCCTTATGATTATAAGAAAGATCATTTTAAAGCGCTTGATGGTTTAAGAGGAGCAGCGGTGCTGCTTGTTATTTTAAGTCATGCAAGTCTTGATAAAGTATATTTATTTCCCGGCGCTGATTTTTCCGGAATGGGTAAGCCGGGTGTGTTTTTATTTTTTGTGTTAAGTGCGTATTTATTAGACAGGCAAATTATTGTGGGCTTTGTAAATGGAAAAGCCAATGCAAGGTTTTGGGCAAATTATTTTCTGCGCCGCTTTTTAAGAATCTTTCCTTTGTACATAATTGCATTGCTTACATTTTATGCTTGCTACAGGGCAGGTATAAAATCATCGTGGATAAAAGATATGCCTACCGTTTGGAGGCATTTAACGCTGCAACAGGGTTTAGGCGTTTTCTGGTCAATTGCCGTAGAATTTAAATATTATTTTATA
Organism: Parafilimonas sp.; assembly: GCA_039934575.1. GTDB lineage: Bacteria > Bacteroidota > Bacteroidia > Chitinophagales > Chitinophagaceae > Parafilimonas. Next base: position 2,873 of record JBDTLW010000442.1, read on the forward strand.
TCGCCTTTAATTATGGCTTTTTGCAATTATGTATTGAAATGGAATCTGAAAGCCGTTACTATTTTTCTTGCAGCATTAATGGCTTTATCCATTTTTTTACAGGCAAAATATAAATACGATGAAATAACACTTGTAAGATATTTACCCGTGTTTTTAGCAGGAACATTAATTTCTATTTATGAAGTATTGCTTGAAAAGAAAAGAGACCTGAAACTATTTAAAAGCAAAAGTTTTGAATATGCGGGTTTGATCTGCTTTCTGCTTATTATTATTTCAATTCCGTCAATATATGGTCGTTTGTTTTTGAGCAATGGAGAAAAATATCCTTTGTCTGATTCTCTCTATTATCTTCCTTATGCAATAGTCTGGTCGGTTATTTTATTAGCAGCTAAATATGGA
>JBDTLW010000443.1:0-3267 GCA_039934575.1 Parafilimonas sp.
GTTACGTTCGCCGTGTTTAAAAATCATATTGGTTTTTATCCTACGCCATCAGCGATAAAAGCATTTGCAAAAAGTCTTGAAAAATATAAAACTTCAGAAAGTTCTATTCAGTTTCCCTTAGATAAACCATTGCCTTTACCATTAATAACCAAGATCGTAAAATTTCGTGTGCAGGAAAGTTTGCTGGGTGATGCAAAATGGAAAGAGTAAAGCTTTGTGGTATTGAATAACCTAAACTTTTTATGAGATGTGTACTTTGATCTAATTAATATCTTGTCTTGCCAAAAACTTTTCAATCCACAACTTAAAGGTTATTATGCCAGGTGATTTTTTTCGAATCAGTTCTTTTATAAAAATATAAAAATCAGGGTTTTTATGAATGTTCTTCTTTTTTGTAAAGTTCATCAAATCTTCAAGTTGATTGCCTAAGTTGTTTGGAACAACTTCAGATTCTTTTGCGTTTGCCAATAACCATTTTTCTATTGCGGGTTTTATAATTATTAAATAGTGATTAAGTTTATTGTGCTTCTGAAGTATTAGCGCATTTTCAATTTTTATTACCTTGAATGCTGTAAAATATTTTGCCTTCCTTACCTTAATAGTATCCTCATCAATTATACCCAATGCAAATTGATCTTTCAAACCAAATTGCATTTTATTGGCAACATTGCCATGACCTTTTTGATGATAAATTTTTATTTTATTTTCTGAAAGTATTTCAGCCAGCTTTGTGTCAACATAACACTCAGGCACTATATTCAATGCCGTCATTCATGTATTTATTTATGTTGAAGAAAATATCAACACCATAGTCAAGCAATTCTGACAAATCACTATCGGTTAATCTTTTTGCTGTAGTTGTTTTATTTAAATTATCATAACCGCAAACAAATATTGCCAACTCACCTTTGGGAGTTTTTTCAATGAATTCATTCAATAAATAAGGATTATGAGTTGAAACAAAAAACTGGCAGGAATGATTATTTATGATCTCATCAGCAAGCATACTTACGTAAGCAGGAAAAGCATGTGTATCCGGTTCATCTAAAGTGATAACATAACCATTATTGTGCTTTACTGCAGATAAGTAAAAAAGCATTCTTTTAAAAGTGTCAGCAAGAGCTTCAAACGGCAATGTGTACACTAAGCCTTCATTCAATCTAAGCTGAATATTAATTTCATTTGTAGCAGAATTAATATTGAACTCAAATCCATATTCTGCAGCAAACTCTTTTGCGAATTCCTGCATATCCGGATTATGAAAAATTACCTTAGCTAAATTATTACCAAAAGGTGGCATAAGCCTGTTAATATAATTGCCTGAATCATGAAACTCAATATTATTCTTATACCTGTATGGTTTAACGGGTGAAGCAAAAAATTGTGCAGGTTCAAGAGGATTTAAATCATTATCAAATTGGGTAAACGAACCACTCGAAGTGCTTAATTCAAAAAAATTCTTATTTTCTTTTTTATCGAATTTGAATTGCAAAGAAGTATCATAAGAAAATCCAGGATGAGATATTCTGATCGGCTGAGTTAAATTTCCTAAATGAAATAATTTTTCAGTCTTATCAATTCGAAAATATTTTTTTAAATCTATTAACTCTTTTTGAGCCAGTTTATTCGTTTCATTCATTCCCATCATCCATGACAAATATGATAAATCTAATGCCTCCAATATGTTCGACTTACCAGTATTGGGTTCTCCAATAAATACATTTATTCTTTCACAATTTAAATCCAGTCGTTTTATAGATTTATAATTGCTGATATGTAAATTTTGAATCATTGATTGCATAAGACTGCAAAGATATTAACCTTTATTGCTTGTTGATTAGAAACATTAATTGGTGGACTCTGCTGACACTAAAGAACTCCATAAGAATTCTACTTATACCCAAACGTCGCTTTCTTATCACCAATCATCACATCAAAATCACCTGGCTCAGTTACTGTTTTTAAATCAGCATTTACAAAAGCAAGATCATTTTTATCAAGCGTGAATGTTACTGTTTTACTTTCGCCTGTTTTCAGATCTATCTTTTGAAATGAACGCAATCTTTTTACATTAGGTGTAATGCTCGCATATTGATCGCGTGTATATAATTCAACAGTATGTTTGCCATCGCGGTTGCCGATATTTTTTACAGTGATGCTTACGGTAAGTTTATTATTTCCGCTTAGAGTATTGGTGCTTAGTTTAAGATCGCTGTATTCAAATGTTGTATAGCTTAATCCAAAACCAAATGGATATAACGGATCATAACCGCCACTCACATTATCATTAAATACTTCACGAATATCTTCTGTTGGCTTGCGGTCATACAATACCATTTCACCCATGCTGCGTTCATAACTGAAAGGTAAAATACCATCGGGATTATAATCGCCAAACAACACATCAGCAACAGCTTCAGCAGTTTTCTTTCCGCCCCAGTATGCCATTAAAATACCTTTCATCTGCGGCTCAATAGATGTTATGAAACGCGGTCTTCCTTCCGTTAAAACAAGTATAACTGGTTTGCCTGTAGAAGCCGCAACTTTTGCCAATGCAATTTGATTATCGGGCAATGCTAAATCTCTTGTATTACCGGGACTTTCTGCATACGCATTTTCACCCAAACATAAAACAATCACATCTGCATTTGATGCAGCAGCACGCAATGCAGCCGTATCAAAATTTGCAGCATCATCAAAATTCTTTGTTGAAGTTGTTGTTGCATTTGATGCTCCAACTTTATCGGCAATTGTTTGAAAAATTGTTTTGCTGTCTGCAGGATAATATTGCGCCTGGTTGCCCTGCCAAACATAACTCCAGCAACCATTTAATGCAGTAATGCTTTGCGCAGACGGACCATCAACCAACACTTTTATATTTTTTTGCAGTGGAAGAATATTGTTTGAATTTTTTAATAAGGTCATTGCTTCATGCGCTGCATCCAAAGCCACCTGCTGATATTCAGGTTTACCAAAATTTGCCGTTGCTGCCTCTTCAGGATAAGGATTATCAAACAAACCTGTTTTCATTTTTAATAAAAGAATTCGTTTCACTGCATCATCAACTCTGCTCACCGGCACATCACCTTTTTTTACAGCTTCTAACAACAAATCGTAAAAAGAAAAATCAGTTGGAACCATACTCATATCAATACCTGCATTAATTGCCATTGCAACTGCTTTTTCTGGTGTTGATGCAACAAAATGCCTGTCGTATAAACGTTTTATATCTTCCCAATCTGTAACAATAACGCCTTGAAATCCTAA
>JBDTLW010000444.1:0-3266 GCA_039934575.1 Parafilimonas sp.
AATACTGCTATGATAAATAATATACTTTTCATAAGCTCCCTTTAGAGCGGGGGACTTTTACTTCTTCATATACATTACTTCCTTCACAAGATTTACTGTACGCGGTACATCAGGAAGATAGGCAGCAACAAGATTAGGTGCGTAATGCATAGGTGCATCAGCGCTGGTTATGCGGCGAACGGGTGCATCAAGATAATCGAAACCTTCTTTTTGTATGCGGTAAGCAAGCTCACTCGCTACCCCGCACATCGGCCATTCTTCTGCAACAATCACAAGACGGTTTGTTTTTTTCACACTTTCTAAGACCGTCATCCAATCTAAAGGACGAATGGTGCGCAGATCAATTACCTCTGCATTTACATTTTCTTTTTCCAATTCAGCGGCAGCGCCTAATGCCACTTTCATCATTTTATTAAATGAAACTATCGTAACATCTTTACCTTCTTTTTTTACATCTGCTTTGCCCAATTCAATATAATATTCTTCTTCAGGCACTTCACTTTTATCTCCATACATTACTTCACTTTCCATAAATATAACAGGGTCATCTTCATAGCGAATAGCTTGTTTTAATAATCCTTTTGCATCATAGCCATTGGAAACCGAAACAACTTTTAACCCAGGAATATTTGCATATATATTTTCAAATGCTGTTGAGTGTTGCGCGCCTAATTGTCCGGCACTTCCGTTTGGTCCGCGCAATACGATCGGGCAACCAAGTTGGCCTCCGCTCATAGCAAGCATTTTAGAAGCCGTATTTAAAATTGAATCAAGTGCAAGCACAGCAAAATTCCAGGTCATATATTCAATTACAGGACGTAAGCCGTTTTGTGCAGCGCCAACACCAATACCTGTAAAACCCAATTCAGAGATCGGTGTATCAATTACACGCTTTGGACCAAACTCTGCCAACATACCCTGGCTCACTTTATAAGCACCATTGTATTCAGCCACTTCTTCACCCATAAGGAATACACGGTCATCTCGTCTCATTTCTTCATTCATGGCTTCACGTAAAGCTTCGCGAAAAGCAATTTGTCTCATATTAAATTTTTAGCGGGGCAAAAATAATGTTTAATGTTTAAGGTTTGAAGTTTCATTGTTTCAACGTTTCATTGCTCAGTCTTTTTATGACCATTCTTTTACAAATGCCCATAATAGTTGCCTTTACTTTTGCAATCAAATTTCTGTAAATGTTTCGTTATCAAACCATAAAAAAATTAGCAGCCTTTTTAATATTGTTTAGCTGTATAAAAAATGTAAAAGCGCAAAACAAGGATACTTTAATTTATCCTGATGAAAAACATTTTGAAAATATTCAGCAGTTAACATTTAACGGCGATAATGCAGAAGCATACTGGAGCTATGATGATAAGCAGATCATTTTTCAGCGCAAGAATGAAAAAGAAAATATAATGTGCGACAGAATGTTTACTGGAATGCTTCCGCAAAACGGAAATCAATTTCAGTTTAAACAATTAAGCAACGGCAAAGGCAGAAACACGTGCGGTTATTTTTTGCCTGATGGCAAACATGTTATTTATGCGTCAACTTATTTAGGTGGCGATAGCTGCCCGCCAATTCCTGATCGCAGCAAATACAACAACCGTTATATCTGGCCTATATATGATTCGTATGATATTTTTTTGGCTGATACTTCAGGCAAAATAATTAAACAACTTACCAAAACAAAAGGCTATGATGCTGAAGGAACGCTTTCGCCTGATGGTAAAAAAATGATATTTACATCTGTGCGCAACGGTGATCTTGATTTATATATTATGGATTTAAAAACAGAAAAAGTTACACAAATAACACATGAGCTTGGTTATGATGGCGGCGCATGGTTTAGCCCTGACGGAAAAAAAATTGTGTGGCGTGCAAGCCGCCCGAAAACCGCAGAAGATATTGCTGACTATAAAAATCTTTTGTCAAAAGGTTTGGTAGCGCCAACGCAGATGGAAGTTTTTATTGCCAATGCTGATGGAAGCGATCAAAAACAAATAACAAATTTAGGACAGGCAAACTGGGCGCCTAATTTTACGCCCGATGGAAAGCATATAATTTTTTGCAGCAATCATGAATATGCGCACGGCTTTCCTTTCAATATGTATCTGATAAATCTTGATGGAAGCGGGCTTGAAAAAGTTACACACAGCAAAGGCTTTGATGCATTTCCTATGTTTAGTTATGATGGAAAAAAATTAATGTTTTCATCAAATAGAAACAGCGGCGGTGGTTATGATATTAATTTATTTGTTGTTGATTGGATTAAGTAGTTTGTGTAAGTTCGAAGATTTTGCAGGCGAGTTTGTGTTGACCTAATTTGTATTGTTGTGATTTGCCCTTCATAAGTTTCTTTTTCTACATATTCTTTAGTCAAATACAAGTATCTACTTATTTTATCTGTAGTTTTTCTTTTATGTTTACCAAAATTTCCACCAAGGTTTTTGATCAATTTTACCCGAAGTGTTTTTCTGTTCTGTTGAATCAATTTTCTTAGTGTTATTGTCGTAAGAGTAGCCAGTTAAAATTGTTTCAAAAAGCAAATCATCTGCTCTGTCAAGTTCTTCTCCAAAATATCTTTTCCAAATTGCAAAGACAAAATTTTCTCCAACCTGATCTTCCGTCATTGGCTCATCATCTATATCTTCAAAAAGATAAGTTCTTACACCGTTCTCGTTAATTGTAGCTTTGCTGAAAAGTTCTGCTTCTTCTTCTATGGGCTCGCCAATGTCCACAAATGTTCCGTCCTCAGCACTTCCAGCTCGAGCTCTAATTTTTTGCCCGTCTTTAATAATTGAATAGCCCCAAAGATTTACAACACTGTGCAAGACAATTGAACATATTTCGGAGATTGGAAATTGCTTCGTCAAAACTTTTTCAGTCTTGGTTTGAGCATCTTCGAAAAACTGCATAGGAGCATTAGATTCGCAAATCAATAAATTGTCCTTGTAATTACCGATATAAATAGCATTATCTTTTGGGTAGATTGCAACTTCAAATGGTTCATCTTCAATTTTTGTCAAATTTTTAAATCCCAATTCGCGAAGCAAACTCTCATTATCAATTTGCAATGGGTTGTTGACGATAATTACAAAAGCTTTCCAACCCATTGCAATTTTTATTTGTTTAAAGATTCAAATCTAATTACAACCAACTCAAATATTCCCGCAACTTACAAACTTTTTTTTCGCAAGGTATAATCGAGTTAATGTTTTCATCAAACAGAAACAGCGGCGGCGGTTATGATATTAATTTATTTG
>JBDTLW010000445.1:0-3265 GCA_039934575.1 Parafilimonas sp.
TAGCAATAAGTAAAAGCCAGGCTTTGGAGCTAAGCGAAGTATATAAGATAGCATCCTCACAAAAAATAAATATTATACCGCTGGGTATTGATATTAATACACTGCATGATGAAAAGAATATTCTGCGCAATCAATTCAGAAATAAATATGGTATAACAGACAATGAAATTATTATTGCGATAGTTGGCAGAATTGCTCCTGTTAAAAACCCTGAACTGTTTATACAAGCGGCGGCTATTATATTAAAACAAAAAAGTACCTCGGTTCGCTTTTTTATTATTGGTGATGGCTATTTAAAAAATAATATAAAAGATGCCTGTGATAAATTGAATCTAACCTGGAGTGAAGGTGCAGATAAAAATGCGGATGTGATCTTTACTTCGTGGATTGAAAACATTGCTCCTGCTTTAAATGGCATTGATATCTTAGCCTCAACGTCTAACAATGAAGGCACACCGATGAGCATTATAGAAGCGCAATGTTGCGGGAAACCTGTTGTTGCAACATACGTTGGTGGCGTACCGGATATTATGCTTGATGAAGAAACCGGTTTTCTTGTTGAGCCAAATAATGCTGAAGCAATATCGGAAAAATTTAAAATGCTAATTCAGAATAATGCATTAAGAAATGAAATGGGATTGAAGGCAAAAGCCTATGCTTTAGAAAATTTTTCAAAGCAAAAAGAAGTTGAAAACTACAAACAACTATACAAAAGCTTACTTACACTAAAAAAAACTGAACGTTCAGCGCTTAAGCAGGAATCGGTTGAATAAAAAATATAGGTTTGCAACTTACTATGAACAAAAATATTTTAATAACAGGTGGTGCAGGTTTTATCGGATCACATGTGGTCAGGTTATTTATAAATAAATACCCTGATTATAAAATCGTAAATCTTGATGCACTTACTTATGCAGGCAATCTTGAAAATTTAAAAGATATTGAAGCTGCTCCAAACTATTTTTTTGAACATGCAAATATTTTAGAACCAGATGCTTTAATAAATATTTTTGAGCAACATGATATAACAGATGTAATTCACCTTGCAGCAGAAAGCCATGTTGACCGTTCTATTCTTTCGCCGATGGATTTTATTTATACCAATATTATCGGCACGGTAAATCTTTTAACGGCTGCAAAAAATTACTGGAAAGATAATTTAAATGCACATCGCTTTCATCATGTTTCAACAGATGAAGTATATGGAACTTTAGGCGCTGAAGGTTTTTTTACAGAAGAGACAGGCTATGCACCAAACTCGCCTTATTCTGCAAGCAAAGCATCATCAGATCATTTTGTGCGTGCTTATGGCGAAACATTTCATTTGCCGTATGTAATTACAAACTGTTCCAACAATTACGGACCCAATCATTTTCCCGAAAAATTAATTCCGCTTTTCATCAATAATATTATTCATAAAAAACCATTGCCCGTTTACGGAAAAGGAGAAAATACAAGAGACTGGTTGTATGTAATAGATCATGCAAGAGCAATTGATTTGGTTTTTCATGAAGGAAAAAATGGCGAGCATTATAACGTTGGCGGTTTTAATGAATGGAAAAATCTTGATCTTGTAAGGTTGCTTTGTTTACTGATGGATGAAAAATTAGATCGCCGGCCAGGAGAAAGTGAAGAATTGATCACCTACGTGAAAGACAGGCCTGGCCACGATTTGCGCTATGCCATTGATGCAACAAAAATCAGCAAAGAGCTTGGCTGGAAACCTTCTGTAACTTTTGAAGAAGGCTTAAGTGCAACCATTGACTGGTATTTACAAAATGAAGATTGGCTGAAACGTGTAACCAGCGGCGAATATCAAAACTATTATACAGAACAATACAGTAACAGGTAAATATGAAGATTGAAGAAACAGCTTTACAAGACTGCTACATAATTCATGATACAGTTTTTGAAGATGAACGCGGTTATTTTTTTGAAAGCTTTAATGCAAAAAAGTTTGAATCGTTAACCGGCATTGCCGCACAATTTGTACAGGATAATCAATCATCTTCCACACGTGGTGTGCTGCGCGGGTTGCACATGCAAACCGGCGAATATGCTCAGGCAAAACTGGTGCGTGTTTTAGAAGGCAGTGTTTTGGATGTTGCAGTTGATCTCAGGAAATATTCATCTACTTTCGGCAAAACATTTACCATTGAATTAACCGGCGAAAATCATAAACAGTTATATATACCACGCGGCTTTGCGCATGGCTTTGTTGTACTAAGCGATAAAGCGGTTTTCTTTTATAAATGCGATAATCTTTACAATAAAGAATCAGAGCTTGGCATTATGTATAATGATAGTGACTTAAATATTAACTGGCAATTATCAAACGATGAATTGATACTTTCAGAAAAAGATAAAAAGAATTTTTACTTAGCAGATATTTTACATCGCTTATAAATTAATTAAATGAAAGGAATTATTCTTGCAGGCGGATCGGGCACACGTTTATATCCCATAACAAAAGGCATAAGCAAACAGATAATGCCGGTGTATGATAAACCAATGATCTATTACCCGCTTTCTGTTCTAATGCTGGCAGGCATAAAAGAAATTTTAATTATTACAACACCCGAAGATGCTGCGCAGTTCAGGCGTCTGTTAGGTAACGGCGATGAATTAGGTTGCAGTTTTTCTTATGCTGTGCAGGAAAAACCAAATGGTCTTGCGCAGGCATTTATTATTGGTGAAAATTTTATTGGGAACGATAAAGTTGCATTGATCTTAGGCGATAATATTTTTTATGGATCAGGATTCAGCAAGCTGGTCCAATCATTTAACAATATTGATGGTGCCGCTATTTTTGCTTACGAGGTAAACGATCCTGAAAGATATGGTGTGGTTGAGTTTGATGATAATTCCAAAGCAATATCTATTGAAGAAAAGCCAACATCACCCAAATCAAATTATGCAGTGCCCGGCTTGTATTTTTATGATAATGAAGTAGTGAATATTGCAAAGAATATTCAGCCATCACCACGTGGTGAATATGAAATTACAGATGTAAATAAAGTTTATCTTAATAACGGCAAATTAAAAGTTGGTGTGATGAATCGCGGCATTGCATGGCTTGATACCGGAACATTTGATTCGCTGAGTGATGCGAGTGAGTTTGTAAAAGTGATTGAAAAAAGACAGTCGCAAAAAATTGGATGCATAGAAGAAGTTGCTTACAGAATGGGTTTTATAGATCATGCACAACTGATGAAGCTTGCAGATTATTATTCAAAAAGCGGTTATGGTAATTACCTGAAGAAAA
>JBDTLW010000446.1:0-3254 GCA_039934575.1 Parafilimonas sp.
AGCTGGCCGTTGCTAACCTATGAAAAACACCTCTTTAAGTATCTTAAAAAGGTGGACGTGATTTTTTCCCGTTGCCATTTCCGCTCTTTCCATTTCCATTTTTAACCGGCTTTGTTCCTTTGCTTTGCGGGGGAGGCTGCTGTCGTAATTGCTTTTGCGGTTGTTGCTGATTTTGTTGCTTATGATGACGATTATTTAATTCGTTGCGGAGTGTGTTATTAAACTGCCGTTCGGTGGTATAAACTTTATTTACTCTTTGGCTATTGTTGCCCAAAACTTTTTTAAAATTCCCTTGGTAACGTTCCTTTATTTCTACAACTTTTTTCTCAAAAGCTACCTCGTCGTTTGGATTCTGATTTCTTGCTTGTTTAATTTCGTTTTGATAATTATTATAAACTGGCCAGAAATTTTGTGCTTCCTGGGGAGTAAGATTTAAGTCACGCGTTATATAAGCCATCTTTATAACTTCAACTTTGTTTTCTCCGTCTTCATCTACAGACTGAGCCTGACAAAAGTAGCTATGAATGAATAAAAACAATAACAAAGCATATATTTTTTTGATTTTTTTCATTTTAGATCCCGCCTCCTTTTTCGGGTGATTCAGGATTTTCGTTCAAGTAATCCTGTATTTCTTCATCTGATACATTGTTTAGTAAATTCTGAATATCTATATTTTTTATCTGCTCATCATCGTTTCCGGAATTTGTGTAAACAGCTATGTTATTATTATCTTTTAAATAATTGGCTATTTCATCGTCACTCAATACAGAAATAGCTTTTTGTACATCCATTTTTGCTAAAGAAGAAACTGTATCATTTTTTGGATTATTAAAGAAGTAAAGATATCCGCCTCCAAATAAAACTGCTGCAATACAAGCTGCAACTGCAAAGTTTAACCATGTATGGGATTTTCGGCCAAGTGAAATTATTTGTGCAGGTGGCTGCTTATCACTAATTGGCGGGAGAGGATTAAGCTGATCAAAATAATTTTCCGGTACAGAATAAACATTGGTTTTAGATAATGTACTTAAAAATGGCGCTATCTCTTCCAATTCTGATTGAATGGAATTAGAGGAAGAGCTTTTTATTTTATTAAGAATATTATCTGCAAGATCATTAAAATAACCATCGGGTATTGAATAGAGTTTCTTTTCATTAATATTTTGAAAAGAAATACTTTGCTCAAACTGTATCTTTTCAAGTACAATATCGGGCAAATTTTCAAAATATTCTGCCTGAATACTATAAGGGTTAACAGAGGGCAGAGACGCTATGAAAATATGTGTGAGAACATTTTCTGCGAGATTATCAAAATAATCATCAGGCACATAAAAATAATTTCTGTTATCTGTATTTATTAAAACAGATGCTCCGAACCCCCTCAACTCATTCAATATGTTAATTCTATCAGACATTTGCTTTTTTTTGACGCTTTTTTCCGTACACCGTTTAATTATTTTTAATGAATTCCTCTATTTTTTTTACTGCGTGATGATAACTCGCTTTTAAAGCGCCTTCACTTGTCTCTAAAACACGGCTCATTTCTTCGTAAGGCATTTCATCATAATACCTTAAATTAAAAACAATCTTTTGCTTTTCAGGAAGTTGCTGTATTGCCAGTTGAAGTTTCCATTCAAGCCTGTTGGCATCAAAATTTTTATCTGCAACCACTTTATTTGCCAACCCCGTTTCCACCGCGCTTAAACTTATTGAAGCTTTTTTCTTTTGTTGTTCAATAAACGTGAGGCTTTCATTGGTAGCAATACGGTAAAGCCATGTATATAACTGACTGTCTTCTCTGAAGTTTTCCAGGCCATTCCAAACTTTTATAAAAACATTTTGCAAAACATCATTAGCATCATCATGATCTACTACCATTCTGCGAACATGCCAGTACAATTTTTCCTGGTATTTTTTTATGATTGCTGTAAATGCCCTTTCTTTTGTTTCTGACCGCCTGAATTGTTGTAGCAACTCATTATCTTCAATTTGCATGCAGGGTATTTTTTGTAAATTTTAAAAACCAGGTTATTTGGATACTTTATTATAGAAAAAGTTTAATGGCAGCAATGCAACGCCAGTATAAACTTAGTTTAAAATATGATTTTGGGCAGTTATTAATTCTTCGTCTTTCTTAATCTTTATTTCCCAATCCCAGGCAGTTCGCAACATGTCGTCAAGATCATATTTTAATTTCCAGTTTAATACAGATTTTGCAAAATCATTATTGGCATAAATAGCAATCACATCTCCAGGTCTTCGTGATCCTATTTTATAATTGAGTTTTTTACCTGATACTTTTTCAAAAGTTTTTATTGCTTCTAAAACTGTTATGCCATTGCCACTGCCTAAATTAAAAATTTCGCAGGCAGATTTATTTTTTTTACTTATTAGTAATTCTAAAGCAAGCGTATGGGCATTGGCTATATCGCATACGTGAATATAATCACGAACGCAGCTTCCGTCGCGTGTGGGATAATCATTTCCATAAACTGTCATTTCTTTTATTTTACCAATTGCGCATTGGGTTATTGCAGGCACAAGATTCTGCGGTTTACCTAAAGGCATTTCTCCGATAAGAGTTGATGGATGCGCACCAACCGGATTAAAATAGCGTAATAATATAGCATTACAGTTTGAAGCTTTTGTATAATCTTCAACTATTACTTCAGCCATTTGTTTTGTAGCTCCATAAGGCGATTCTGCTTTTTTTATCGGGGATGCTTCTGTAACCGGTATTAAATCAGGATTACCATACACAGTACAGGAAGAGGAAAAAACAAAATTGGGGATATTAAATTCATTAGCGCATTTAAGAATATTTATTAAAGAAAAAAGATTGTTTTCATAATAAAGCAAAGGTTCTTCAACGCTTTCGCCAACTGCTTTATATGCCGCAAAATGTATGATGCCGTTTATATTTTCATTTTCCTGAAAAACGGCAAGCGTTTCATCAAAATTCTTAAGATCTGCCTGATAATTTTTAATTCTTTTTCCTGTTATTTTTTCTATGCCTTCCAGCAGGAAAGTTGAAGAGCGTGAATTATCATCAATGGAAATTACTTCATATCCATGCTCTAAAAGATCAACAACTGTATGGGCGCCGATATAACCACAACCGCCCGTAACCAGAATTTTGTTCATGATAAATAATAAGACTGCAAAATAAATAAATCTAAACGTAAAACAGATGAAAGATCCAGTATAATCCTGCTGCAAGTAGTGCACTAACCGGAATGGTAAGAATCCATGCC
>JBDTLW010000447.1:0-3251 GCA_039934575.1 Parafilimonas sp.
CAATTGCTTTTAGTAAAATTAGATTTGTAATATGAAGCGTAATCTGTTCCTGTCGGTTTTGTTAATAATTTCTTCTTCTGTTTTTTCACAGGATTTAACGGGCATCTGGCGGGGGAGTTTTTATGCCGGCGTTGCTCCTTTTCAGCAATATTATAAATACGAGGTGCAGATAGATCAATCAAAAAATTATTCATTGCAGGGTGTTACATATTCTTATCATACTACTGTATTTTATGGCAAAGCAACATTTACAGGAATATGGTTTCCTAAAGCAAAAAGTGCTTTGGTGAAAGAACTAAAACTGATTGAACTAAAAGTTGCAGACAACAGCGATGCCTGTGCAATGACCTGCAATCTTGATTATTCAAAACAAGATGGAAAAGAAATTTTGAGCGGCTCTTTTACCAGTGTAAATGCAAACAATAATTCAGATTGCGGCGGTGGTACGGTTTATCTTGAAAGAGTGCAGGAATCAGCTTTTCATAAAGAAGATTTTTTGCTGAATAAACAGAAACCGGCACCGGCACCTGCAGTGCAAAATAACGTTAAGCCCAAAGTTGCGGCGCCTGTGATAAATGATGTATCAAAAACCAATATAAAAAAATTACAATCGGCATTGGGCGTACCTGCAGATGGTATGGCCGGGCCTAAAACAATGGCTGCACTCAAAAAAAAGCTGCCTGATTTTAATGATAAACTGGATGCAAATAACGCTGATCAAATTAATAAATTAATTGCTGATATTAAAAGATCAAATTCAACAATAGCAAAAAAAACACAACTTGCAAAACCATCTGTTCAAAATAAAACGAAGCCTCCTGTTGTTGTAAAAAACGATACGATTGCTAAAGCAATTCCTCCTCTGCCTTCAGATCAAAATCAAATAACTGTGCTGCCCCCAAAAAAAATAATTCCGGTTCCTGATGTTATTAAAACAAGAAGTAACCCGCTTATTAAAACCATTACTACAAACTTTCCTGATATAACAGTTGAGTTGTATGATAATGGCGATATAGATGGCGACACAATAACGGTGTATGATAATAACCAGGTGATTGCATGGAAGAAGGGATTAACAGATAAGCCAATTATAATTAATATTAAAGCCGATGCAGAAACGCCGGTGCATGAATTTGTGATGGTGGCAGATAACCTCGGCGCCATTCCGCCAAATACTGCACTCATGGTCATCACAACAGGAGGCAAACGCTACCAGGTATTTATTTCGAGTGATAAACAAAAGAATGCTAAAGTGATCATTCAATATAATGCACCACAGGAATAATTTTTAGCTCCATATAATTTTAGATTGAAATATAGACTGCAATTTCTTCCAACATAATTTCTGTTTATTTGTTTTTAAGAGATCATATTCATTTATTTGTTATTATTTATAAAAAATATTCCGGCTAATTATGATTTTTGAAAACACAATTGCATTTGCCAAACAACTTGATGAAGAGGATTCATTAAAACATTTCAGGGATAAATTTTTTATTCCGCAGCATAATGGAAAAGACTGTATTTATTTCACCGGAAATTCTCTCGGGCTTCAACCCAAAAACACTATTGATGAATTACAAAATGTTTTAGATGCCTGGGCTTCGCTTGCAGTTGAAGGGCATTTTAAAGGCAAAACTCCATGGATGCATTATCATGATTCTTTAACGGGGCCGCTTTCAAAAATTGTTGGTTGTTTGCCCAATGAAGTTGTTGTGATGAATCAATTAACTGTGAACCTTCATTTGCTCATGGTTAGTTTTTATAGCCCAACAAAGCAGCGGTATAAAATAATTTGTGAGGCCAAGGCATTTCCTTCTGATCAATATGCATTTCAATCGCAGGTGCGTTTTCATAATTTTAATCCTGATGATGCCATCATAGAAATACATCCGCGTGAAGGCGAGCATGCTTTACGCACAGAAGATATTATTTCGGTTATTCAAGAACATGCAAATGAAGTTGCGCTTGTATTGTTTAGTGGCATCAATTATTATACAGGTCAATATTTTAATTTGAAAGCTATAACTCAAGCTGCACATGATGCCGGTGCTTATGCGGGTTTTGATCTTGCACATGCTGCAGGCAATGTTGAATTAAGCTTGAATGAATGGAATGTTGATTTTGCAGTTTGGTGTACGTATAAATATTTAAACTCAGGTCCCGGCGCAGTTGCCGGTGCATATATTAATGAGCAATTTGCCGCAGATAAAGACTTTCCAAGATTTGCAGGCTGGTGGGGAAATAATAAAGACACTCGTTTTAAAATGGAAAAAGATTTTGATGCAATTGCTACAGCAGAAGGCTGGCAATTAAGCACACCGCCAGCATTATTGTTGGCTGCGCATAAAGCTGCGTTGAATATTTTTGAAGAAGCCGGTATAGAAAATCTTCATACAAAAAGAAAAACATTAACTGCTTACCTGCATTTTATTCTCAATAATCTCAATCAAAAAAATAATGACAAGGTTATTGAAGTAATTACACCTGAAAATGAAGAGGAGCGTGGCTGCCAGGTTTCTATACTGATGCATAAAAACGGTAAAGAAATTTTTAATGTTTTATCAAATGAGGGTGTGATGGCAGACTGGCGTGAACCTAATGTAATTCGCATAGCGCCGGTTCCGCTATATAATACTTATGAAGATGTTTGGTGCTTTGGAAACATTATAGAAAATATTTTAAAGTAATAATTTCAATATAATTTTCTTCCTGCTAACTGCATTATTTTTTCTTTATAATTAATACCTATTGGTATTGACTGTTTACTTGTTTCAATATTATTTCCGGAAATAGTTTTTATATGCTTTAATGAAACGATGTATGATTTATGCGCTCTTATAAATTGTTTTGCCGGCAATAATTTTTCCATTTCACTCATGGTTTGATGCGTTACAATTTTATGATCTTCTGTACATATTTTTAAGTAGTCTTTCATGCCTTCTACATAAATAATTTCGGAAAAATTGATCTTATAAAATTTGCCGCTGCTTTTTATAAAAATATGATCAGCATCAGCTTTCTGAAATACTTTGCTCAATAAATTTCCATCAATAATCTTATTCAGCGTTTTTAAAAATCTCTCAAAAGAAATTGGCTTCAGCAAATAATCTATTACATTAAACTCATAGCTTTCAATTGCATATTCAGCATAAGCTGTGGTAAGAATTACAAGCGGAGGATTTTGTAAGGTTCTTAAAAAATTTAAGCCAGTCATTCCGGGCAATTGTATATCCAGAAAAATAAGATCA
>JBDTLW010000448.1:0-3244 GCA_039934575.1 Parafilimonas sp.
TTCAATCATAAATTCTACACCGGGCATGCCGCATACATTAGCAATTTCATGCGGATCACTGACTGTTGCAACAGTGCCATGCACCACAGCGAGTCTTGCAAATTCTGATGGCACAAGCATGCTGCTTTCAATATGCACATGGCTATCAATGAACCCCGGTAAAATATAGGATAGGGATGCATTTGCTTTTTCAGAGATAATTTTAACTGAAGCAATTTTCCCATCTTCTATAAATACTTCAGCAGCGTTAATTCTATTGCTTTCAATATTTACATAGTTTGCCTGTATTGAAAATTTCTTTTGCATGCTTATGAAGATATAGCTTAGAGAAGACATAAAAAAAAGTCCCACAACAGCGGGACTTTTTTTTTGAAACAATACCGTAATATTTTCAACGGGGGCAATTGTTTCGGTTGGTTTTTCTGGATAATTGGATTTGCACTTCTTATTAACAACAATGTAAAATTGTGGATAAAATTTAATTGCACAACAAACATTTAGTTTTTAAAATATCCAGATTAGACAAAGAAAACGTTTTTGAGGATAGAAGTGTAGGTTTTACATAAAATCAGTGTTTGGGCAAGCCACTTCTTCCAAGCTAACATTATTCAGATGTTGATTTAGTTAGGGAATATTTTTTACCGCCGAATATCCATCATAAAGATTTACACTTAAAAGTTCTGTATTTATTAAAGGGTAATTATTTATATAAGCTTGCATTTAAAACGAATCAGACTTATTCTGATATTTACTTAAAAAGGGGATATGTTTTATAGTTATCCACAATTTGGAATTATTCTAATCTGAAATTTTTTTTTTATTGCAGTAGAAAAAATTCAAACACATCTATACTCCAATCAGGTAATAAACAATGTTGTGTTTAAAATCAACATACTTTTATTTTATAAATTCAATATTCCTAATTACAAAATCCAACCTTTTTTTATGAAAAAGAATTTTATCCTCCGTACTCTGCAAACTTTGTTTGCAATAATTATTATGTTATTAGCCGGCAACAAAGCGATAGCCCAGCTTAGCTCTCTTACAGAAAATTTTGATAATGTAGTACCCGCAGGGTGGGTAGCCATCAATCATTCTACAGGCAATGGAACAGGACAGAACTGGTTTCAGGGAGACGTAAGACAGTTTGTTGCTTATTCAGGAACAACTACTTCTTATGCAGCAGCTAACTATCAAAGCGTAGGCGGAGTTACCGGCCAGGGCACAATAAGCAACTGGTTACTCTCACCTTTACTTAATCTTCAGAATGGCTCAACCATTACATTTTACACACGCACTGTTTCAGGCTCATTATTTCCAGACAGACTTGAAGTAAGGTTAAGCAAGAACGGTGCAAGCACTGATGTAGGATCAGGAACTGAAGCCACAGGTGATTTTTCAACCTTGCTTTTATCTATTAATCCTTCTTTGGATGCAGGTGGATATCCTGACACTGGATGGACGCAGTACACAGTTTCTTTATCAGGTATAAGTGGAACTTCTTCAGGAAGAGTGGCGTTAAGATATTATGTAACTGAAGCGGGCTCTAATGCTAATAATTCAAATTACATTGGCATTGATGAATTTTCTTATGAAAATGTTTTACCTGTTACATTACTTAATTTCAACGGAACTATCCAAGATAATAAAGCCTTGCTTACATGGTCAACTGCAAATGAATTAAATAATAAAGGCTTTGATATAGAATTGAGCCATGATAATAAAAACTTTTCTTCAATTGGTTTTGTTGCAGGGCATGGAACTGCACCAGGCATCAGTCAATATAATTTCACCGATAATAAATTATTAAGCGGTTCAAATTATTACAGGTTAAAACAAGTTGATGTTGATGGTAATTTTAAATATTCTTCTGTTATAAAATTAGACCTGCTAAAATTTGATTGGAAAATATTTGGAAATGCTGCCGGCAATAATTCATGGATACAATTGCAAACTGAAGCAGACAACTATGTAGCCATACAAATTATTTCTGCAAACGGGCAGGTTATTCAAACAATTAATAAAGGCAATCTTTCAGCAGGCACTTATAATATTCCTTTGAATTTACAAAACAATTCTCATGGAATATACATAGTAAGATTGTCAGTTGATAAACATATATATTCCAAGAAATTGATCAGGTAGTTACAAAATATTTCCTAAACCTTATTTGCAGATAAAATGCAAATAAAAAACCACGGGCTGTCTTTTTTAAGACAGCCTTTTTTATTGTCAATGCCATAAATAAAGCATCATTCAATATTATAGTTTTTAAAGAAGAGTTTCATGTATATTCATTTGCGGAATATAACCTGCACTAAAAGTATTTACAACAGACTCAGGAGTAAGCACATTGGATTTGCCAACAGAAAATAATTCATATTTTTTATATCCGAAAGCTGACCACAAATACATGTGCTTATTAAAGACGAGATAAGCATTATTATCAATAGAAATAAAAGTTCCGTTGGGAAGATCCTTGCTATTTTTCTGAAACGTTTTCTTAGATGCATCTTTATTCATTCTTTCATGATGTAAAATTTCATCTATGTTACGTATGGATGTTTTATCTGTGAATTTATATTGAGGATTTCCTTTAAGCCATGCAGTTTTGAATTTGCTATAGTCTTCTCTTCTGCATTCGAAACAAGGGCGATGACCGGCAGCAAATGCAGTTGCTTCATCCATAAAAAATAATTCTGTGTAAAGATTTGGTGCCATGATCCTGCGCTTTCTTTCTTTAAATTCAAGCTTGCAGATAATCCATGCTTTTAATTTATACTGTCGAACTATCTCACAATTAAGATTATGAATATGCCCGCGATTGCCCATCCATAAACCACGTGCAGTTGTTTGAATTATTTCTCCGAAAGGATTTACACGGTTCTGCATTTTATTTATTCAATCTCGTGAAAGTAATTTGCCAAGTAATATTAGATTAGCTTAAAGATACTTTCATTGTAAAGAAGAAATACTAATTTCAATTAAAATAATCATAATGAAAAAGTTTGTGTTTACCATCATCACAGTTTTAATAATGCATACAGGCTTTAGTCAAACAAACAATACGTATCAAACATCGCTTGATTCTATGTCTGCAGTTGTTATTCATTATATGCAGGCTAAGCAAGCTGACAGTATTTATGCACTGGCAGGGGACCACTTTAGAAGCCAGCTCACTGAAGAAAATTTTAAATCCATATCAGAAAACCAGGTGTTCCCGCTTAATGATTTTCAAAACGTA
>JBDTLW010000449.1:0-3243 GCA_039934575.1 Parafilimonas sp.
AATTTTTACCAGCCAAGCAACCATGCAAATATTAAAGGCGCTACAATGGTTGCATCACTTTCAATAATATATTTTGGCGTATGAATATCTAATTTTCCCCACGTAATTTTTTCATTTGGTACGGCACCGGAATAAGAACCGTAAGAAGTTGTGCTATCACTTATCTGGCAGAAATAGCTCCAGAAAGGAACATCATGCCATTCCAGATCCTGGTACATCATCGGTACAACACAAATAGGAAAATCACCTGCTATGCCGCCGCCAATCTGAAAGAAGCCAACACCTTTACCAGATGAATTTGCACGATACCATTCCGTTAAATAAACCATGTATTCAATACCGCTTTTTACGGTGCTTGCTTTCAATTCATTTTTTATAATATAACTCGCAAAAATATTTCCTGTAGTACTGTCTTCCCAACCGGGAACAATGATGGGAATATTTTTTTCTGCAGCGGCAATTATCCAGCTATCTTTTTTATCAATTTCATAATACTGTTCAAGGTCGCCGCTTAAAACAGTTTTATATAAAAATTCATGCGGAAAATAACGTTCACCTCTTGCTTCTGCATCTTTCCATTGCTGCACCAAATGTTTTTGCAAACGGCGGAATGCTTCTTCTTCGGGAATGCATGTATCAGTAACGCGGTTATAATGATTCTCTAATAAATCCCATTCATCTTTTGGAGTAAGATCACGGTAATGCGGCACGCGTTTATAACTTTTATGTGCAACAAGATTCATTACATCTTCTTCAAGATTTGCACCGGTGCAACTGATGATATCAATCTTACCTTGCCGTATCATTTCTGCCAACGAAATTCCAAGTTCAGCAGTGCTCATTGCGCCTGCAAGCGTAACCATCATTTTGCCGCCTTCGGTTAAATGTGTTTCATAAGCTTTAGCTGCATCAACTAAAGCGGCTGCATTAAAATGCCGGTAATGATGTTCTATGAATTGTGATATTGGACCTTTATTCATTCTTTAAATTTAAAAGTGCAAAAATAATTTTTAAACCTGAAGTGTTCTCAACAGATTTTAAAATAGATGCAGTAATTAAAAATAAGATTACAGTTTTAAAGCAACTCTTTTTTCAAAATTGAGGTTTAGATATATCCCGCGGGTAAATATTATTCACCAATAAAAAATTAATGTATATGAAAACTATACACAAGCATACCTATATGCTATGCTCTCTTATTATTCTTTCTTTTTTTATTTTAACTGCCGGTTGCAAAAAAATGCAGGATGCTTCCGTGGCAGGCACTACTGTTTCAGATGCACAGGCAACCTCTTCAGCATTGGGTGGTTTTAAACAACTTGTACTTACAGCAAATAAAGCAGGTTATCATGCGTTAAGAATTAATTCTAATCTGCACAACGCGTGGGGCATGTCTGCAAGTGACGAAGGTGGTATCTGGGTTTCTTCTGCCGATGGTGGTGTAAGCTATGTTTATAATAACAGGGGTGTACAGCAAATTGCCCCGGTTAATATTCCATCCCATATTGCCAATTCACCGGGTAACCCTACAGGAAATATTTATAATGCAACGGAGGATTTTATGGTAGCCGGAACGGGCTTGCCTGCGGAGTTTCTTTTTGCAAGTGAAGATGGAACTGTATCAGCATGGAATGATAATACTGCATCATCTGCAGTTGTTGTAGCTGACCGTGCTAAAAATGGCGCTTCTTACAAAGGGCTTGCTATAGCGAATGATGGAGGTGCAAATTTTTTATATGTAACCAATTTTACAAAGCATAAAATTGATGTATTTGATAAGGACTTTAATTTGGTTGGCGGCAAGCCATTTAAAGATAAAGGGCTTCCATCAGGTTATACTCCATTCAACATCCGTGCAATTAATAACATGCTGTATGTAACGTATGCACTCACTAAAGTTAGTGGCGACGATGATTCTACCGGTGCCGGCCTGGGTTATGTTGATGTTTATTGGCCCAATGGTTCGCTAAGTAAAAGGTTTGCTACACAGGGTGTGTTAAATGCTCCATGGGGTATTACAGAAGCAAAGCCTGCACTGCTTGGCACAAGCGCTATTCTTATTGGTAATTTTGGCGATGGGCATATAAGTGTTTTTGACTGGGATGGAAATTTTAAAGGCCAGTTAATGAATCTTGGCAAACCAGTTGCAATTGATGGGTTATGGGCAATTGATAACACGATGACTAAAACAAGCCCGCTTGATCTTTATTTTACAGCAGGCCCGAATGAAGAATCAGATGGAATTTTTGGATTGCTTATAAAACAATAAAAACGTTTTTAAGCTCCCGGTATTTAACAAATGTCGGGAGTTTTATATCTGATATCGTTCTGCAAGCGCGGAATATATTTTGCACTTCTGTGTATTTTTAAATCAGTATCTCACTGCAATTTTCTCAATTGCTGCAACAAAGCTTTTATATCTTTTGGCAATGGCGCTTCAAAAAAATATTCTTTGTTATTTAATGTAAACTTAAGCGAAGCGCTGTGCAACGCAAGCCTTGATAAAATTGGTTTTTCTGCTTCTTCATGTTTACTCAAATTATATTTTCTTTTAAATGAAGAAACAAATACAGGTTTGGCCTCGCCATACAATTCATCACAAACAATGCTATGCCCTATTGATTGTGCATGTACGCGTATCTGGTGGGTTCTGCCGGTATGTATTTTAAATTTTATCCAACTGAAAATTTTAAAATCTTCTATTACTTCATATTCTGTAAGCGAGGGCTTTCCTTTTGCATGAAGCATCATTTTTCCATTTGCTGACGGATGGAGCATTACAGGTTCATCAATTTTCCCAATTGCCGGTGAAACACTTCCATGCACTAAGCCATAATACATTTTTTCTGTTGCATGATTTTCAAAAAGCAGAGAAAGTTGCTTGTGTGTATTTTTATCTTTTGCAAAAACAATTACACCGCTGGTTGCTTTATCCAGGCGATGCACTGTAAAGATTTCATCATGGGTATATTGTAATATTTGTTTTAATGAAACTTCCTTGCCTTCCCTGTCTGGTATGCTTAATAATCCGGAAGGTTTGTTGATGGCAATTAAAAGATCATCTTCAAAGATTTTATCAAACTTCATTACAACTAAATAATATTTTTTAAAAATTCAGGTAGTGTTAAGATGGTTTTTGCTCAGGTATTTTTTTTAAAAAACTTTGATTCATATACTTAAGCAAGCGTACTTCTTTCTCTTTTAAAAAACGCCATTTACCGCGGTCTATATTTTTTTTGGTAA
>JBDTLW010000450.1:0-3240 GCA_039934575.1 Parafilimonas sp.
AACCACCGTCGCCATCCCGGAAGAGAAGGTGACGCGGCTGCCATCGCTCATGTCCCGTTGTGCCTGTCTTGTAAAACGATAATATTCCTGAAAGGAAACCGGATGGGGCAAATGTTTCATCCAGGCATTCAAAAGTTCTCTATAATCACCGGCTAAGAGTGCGTTTTTTTCGTTTAAGGCCGAGGCGATATATTTTGCTGTTTTAGCATCGTTCTCTTTCCAGTTTAAATAAGATGGTTGCTTATCAGGCAATGTGCCTGTTGCTAATAACCGCATGCCTTTCTCTGCAAGTATCTTTATTTGATGTGCTGTCCGGGCCACCACCAGCGAGCCATTGGGCCAAATTGTTTTGGTGGGCTTTTAAACTCCGAGATATTAAAATCATAAGCCTTTAACCATTGCACAGGCTTAGCAGGCAAAGGCAAAGTATCTTTTTGTGCAAACCCAATATTCAGCGTAAACAAACATAACAGCAACATTATATTTTTCATGAGATAGTATATTTTCAATTACTTACTCTAATAATTATTCAATATTTTTTTTATCTGCGCAGCTACAAAATATCTATTGAATTTGCAAAAAAATCACTTAAATATTATACCTTAAACTTTAGCAAAGCAGGTGATCTATGCATACATTTATTCTACTCTAAACCAATCAAAATCTACATAACCACCTGTTTGTGCGGTAGCATAATTAAACAGGCAAAATTTGTTGCCGGTAAATATTTTCAGATTAAACTTCATCATCAATTCATCACCAAGTGCAGTAAATGTTTTGCCATCAATACTATAAGCAAAACCAGCTTTTCCTGTTGCATTGAATGCAGTAGAGCGCAAATAAACAACAGCATCTTTAAGTGCAATTGAATCTATCACCTTACCATTATTTACCATAGCCAAATATTTAGCGCCATTTTGTTGCTTAACAGCAATGAATGCATACGGATCCTGGAATACTTCCAACCCTGTTACGTCACCATCTCTCATATTATGTACATCAATTTTAGTGGTGGCTATAGTTGGTTGGGAGTAGTCATACTTTGCAAAAGGTCTTTGCGTAAGTGTGTTGCGTGCTTCGGTAATATTTAAAACCGCTTTCACAGTGGTTAATCTTAAATAACCAGATTTTTTGGTTAGCGACCATTTCGTTGAATCAGGATTATGATTCCATCCCCATTGCATGCCTAATTTTTTTTCATTGAATTCATCTGATGTTGGAAAATTTTTTATAAGATATGTTTTGCCAACATTTGGTTTTTTATAAGTAGTAACAGCTTTTCCATTCACGCCAATCATTGGCCAATCATCAATCCATGTTACAGGTTGCAATGAAGGAAAGCGACCGAATGGTCCGCTATCAACAAACAATATCGTCCACCATTCACCTGTTTGCGTTTGTATTAATGCACCCTGGTGAATACCATAATTAATGCCCTGCGTTGTATCATACATCAATAGTTTTTGTTCATACGGGCCATAAATATTTTTTGAACGAAGCGCCACCTGCATGCCATCTCTTCCACCATACGTGCAATACAAATAATAATAACCATTGATTTTATATACATGCGTTCCTTCAAGGCCTTTACGAATATCGCCGGTATATACAAGCGAATCCGGGCTCATAGCAACAAGACTATCATTAACTTCAGTAATGGATATTTTGCTATAGCCTTGCGCCACATACGTTTTGCCGTTATCATCAAAAAATAATCCGGGATCATAAAAACCTTTTGGCAAATGAGTAATGTGCCACGGACCTTCGGCTTTATCAGCCGTGCACATAAAACCGCCTTCGTTTAAAGTAATAAAGAGTAAATAGAATTTTTTGTTATGATATTTTAAACTTGTTGCCCACTTTCCATGACCATAACGGCTGCAGGTATCAAGGTTATAACAATCGCTGAAATCAAATCTTGGAACTGCGTTGCTGCAATATTCCCAGTTCACCAAATCGTGAGATTTTAAAACAGTAACGCCGGGAAATATAAACATAGTGGTAGAAACCATGTAGTAAGTATCACGAACGCGTATAACATCAGGGTCCGGAAAATCTGCAGAGATAAGCGGGTTTGTATAAGTACCGTCACCATTATCGCTGTGTATGTTTTGTGCTGATACAATGTTTGCCTGTACTGCAAAAAGAAGTAAACATAATGCAAGGATCACCGGGCTTTTTTTCAATTCCATTCCAATATTATTTTTTTGCATTAAGCTTTTTATTTTGTTTGAATTTGCATTACGGTTACCGAATACGGTGCAAAGCTTTGCTGAAAACTTTTTGCTATTCCTTTTACTGTTGTTGTTGCCGGAACTATTTTTTGCGGATCGCTGATTGTATTAGTATCATCTGGTTTATTACCTTCTATTGAAACTACTACTGCTTCAGGCAAAACCTTTACAACACCATCCAGATTTATTTTTACCACTTGTTTTTTTGCGATTGTATTTACAACTTTCAGGTAAATAATTCCTGTTGTATCATTCATAGTAGCTGAATAAAATATGGTAGGAACTGTTTTAGATTTTATTCCATCTGCACTGTCTTTTTTAGTGAGTGGCTTATTCTGAACCGGAATGTTTTCAACTGTAGCAGGTACAATCTTCTCGCCTAAATAATGGCTGAAAATTTTTTGTACATAATAAGATGGCGAACCATAACTATTCAATGCATTATATCCTATCAAATCAGAATCCCATTGCCATGCTTTGGGTGCCGTAGCTGTAGCTGTATTTACATTTACAAACAGCGGTGCATAGCAAGACATGATGATGAGATCTGAATTGCGTTCCATACCTGTCATCCATGCAGCATCACCAAGTGCGGCATTCAGGTTTGTTGCAGGTGCACCTTCACGTGTTGCCCATTCGCCCACAAATATTTTTGGTCCGTTGCGATTGTATTTATCATACTGCGAAGCATTCTCCCACATATCCCAGGAATCGCGGTAATAATGCTCATCTACAACTTCAGGCTCTTTGCCTGACATAACTTTCATAGAAGGATATTGTGCATCAGCTATCGTAGAAATGCAAGTTAACTGCGGGTATTTTGCTTCTATTGCTGTTCTGAATTGATTGAACCTTCCATCGTAACTGTTCGACCTGTCGAACCAATCTTCATTGCCAATTTCAACATAAGTAAGTTTAAAAGGTTCAGGATGCCCGTCTGCTGCACGCTTAGCACCCCAGTATGTTGTTGTATCTCCAATCACATATTCTATTTCATCCAATGCAT
>JBDTLW010000451.1:0-3238 GCA_039934575.1 Parafilimonas sp.
CCTGCACCACGCAAATCTGAAAAGAAAAGAGGTGAAGAACTTATTGCCAACAAGCAGATATATGCATGGAAAAATGATGGGTATGATAATTTGCGTGCTACAAAAAAGGGTGCCATGCAAGGTGCAATGCTTGCTAATTTCAAACGCGGCAATGGTGATTATATGGGTGTAGCCGGCGGATTAAATGACCGTTCAGCAATTCCAGCTTCTGTTAATTCATTTTTTCCTAACGGGTTTGGTATCTATAACATGAGTGGTAATGTGAGCGAATGGGTTTCTGATGTTTACAGACCCACAACCGGTCTTGATGAAAGTGATATTAACCCTTATCGTGGTAACGTATTTATGCAGGTTGATAAAAGTGGCGGCGAAGGAAATTTAAGGGATAGCCTGGGAAGGATTAAACAGATACCTGAAAACGATTCAACATTAACAGACAGACGGAATTATCAGCGCTCTTATGCCATTGATTATCTTGATGGTGATTCTGCAAGCCGTGCTTATTACGGTTATGGCGTTACCACATTAATAAGCGATCAAAGCAGGGTTGTGAAAGGCGGAAGCTGGCTTGATATGCCTTACTGGTTAAGCCCCGGCGCACGCCGTTTTATGGAAGAATATGAAAGCAGTTCTACCATTGGATTCCGTTGTGCAATGACACATTATGGAGCGCCTGAAGGTGAATCAACAAAAATAAAAACAGGAAACTTTTTTCCAAAGAGAAGACAAAAAAGATAAGGAAAGGATAAACAAGAAAAAGCCATTTGCATTTTGCAGGTGGCTTTTTTTTGCACTTAACCGGCGCCCATAAAAACGTATCTTTAATTGCAAACTAACAAACATGAAGAGAAGAAACTTTTTGAAAAATACATCTGCTGCAGGGTTAGCAATACCATCTTTTTTTGGCAGCAAACATTTTCCTTCAAACGAAAAAAAACAGCTTGCATACTCAGATAATTTTGAACTAACTGAAGCCACAATAGATATGTTGCAACAGGCAATGCAATCAGGGAAATATACTTCACGCGGTATAATTGAAATGTATTTGAAAAGAATTGAAGCTATAGATAAGAACGGTGCTAAACTGAATACAATTATTGAATTAAATCCTGATGCAATATCTATTGCAGATGCTATGGATGCAGAACGTAAAACCGGAAAATTAAGAGGCCCGATGCATGGAATTCCAGTTCTTATTAAAGATAATATAAATTCAGGTGATAAGATGATGACTACTGCGGGCGCTCTTGCTTTGCAGGGAAATCATGCTGCAAAAGATGCTTTTATTGTAAAACAATTAAGAAATGCCGGTGCAGTATTGCTTGGTAAAACCAATTTGAGTGAATGGGCAAATTTCAGATCAACATTTTCAACAAGCGGATGGAGCAGCCGTGGAGGTCAAACAAGATGCCCATATATTTTAGACAGAAATACTTCGGGCTCAAGCTCTGGTTCAGGCGCTGCGGTGGCTGCTAATTTATGTGCAGTTGCAATAGGCACAGAAACCAATGGCTCTGTTGTATCGCCTGCTTCTGTAAATGGAATTGTTGGTATAAAACCTACTGTTGGTTTATTAAGCAGAACCGGGATCATTCCAATTTCTGCAACGCAGGATACAGCCGGACCCATGGCGAGAACAGTGAAGGATGCGGCGATATTATTAGGGACTTTAACCGGCGTTGATGATGAAGATGCATTGACAAGAGAAAGTAAAATAAAATTACAAAAAGACTATACTATATACTTAGATGCAAACGGATTAAACAACAAACGTATTGGAATAGAAAAATCTTTTCTTGAAGGAAATACCCAGGTTGTTGATGTATATAAACAGGCAATTGATGATTTAAAAAAACATGGAGCAACAATTGTTGAAATAGAATTACAAAAAGCTTTGAGTGATATTGGCAGCGCAGAATTTTTGATTTTGCAATATGAGTTTAAAGATGGAGTAAATAAATATTTATCAGGTGCAAATACTAATGTGAAAACTTTACAAGATGTTATTGATTTTAATAAAAAAAATGAAACAACTGCAATGCCTTTTTTTAAACAGGAAATTTTAGAATTGAGTGAAGCAAAAGGAAATCTTGAAAGCAGTGAATATAAAGAATCATTGAATAAAGTATTAAGGTCAAGATTAATTATTGATGATATGATAGCCGACAACAAACTTGATGCTATATGTGGTGTAACCAACGGGCTTAGCTGTTGCATTGATCTCATCAATGGTGATTATGATACAGGATTTTCATTCTCATCACCGGCGGCAATGGCTGGCTATCCGCATATTACAGTTCCTATGGGGTTGATACATCATCTTCCAATTGGTTTGTCATTTATGGGCAGTGCTTATTCCGAACCGCAATTACTTTCTTTAGCGTATGCTTATGAACAGGCAACTAAAAAAAGAGTTGCTCCATTATTTTTAGAAACAAGTATTTCCGGGGATGTATGAAATTTTATCTGAATTATATACTAAACATGCCTGCTATTATACAGGCATGTTTAGTATATAGATTATAAAGATTAATAGAGATAAAATTATCTGTAATCAAAAAATATTTTACCAGTTACTAAAACGAAAACCAATTGTGTAAGGATATTGCTTCGCATCTTCAAACAAAGTGTTCATACTGTAACTGCCGTAAATGCGCACAGGCCCCAAACCAATTTCCGCTACATAAGCAACCATCCATGACCTGAGATCAAAGTCGTCGTGATTTTTTACTTTGCCACGCTCATCGCTTATTTGTTTTGAATGAGTACCTATACGATAACCTGCGCTTACACCTGCGCTAAAATTAATTCCATGATGCCTGTTAGGTGTTGGGTTTATATTTATCATAAGCGGTATGGTTGCATAGCCAACATACAACTTGTTTTTTGAGAAGTCAATACTATCCTGAATAACATACGGAGCTTTATCCTGGAATGATATATTGCTGTTGTAACGGTAATTATACATGTTCAATCCTAATCCATATTTAAGATTCAATACATGATCTGTAATATTCAGCTTTTGCATAAACAGCCAGATATTTACATTAGATGATTTACCGGCAATGAGTTTTAGATCATGTTTCTCTAAACCCGGTTCTGCAAAATTTGCAGTTTGCGATGCACTATAATCTGTTTTATCATTATAGTTTGCAAAACCAAGATCAAAAATTAAATAGTTGGTGCTGATATTTCTTTTTTTGCTTGCTTCATAAGACTGCCTGTGCGGTAAATTAAT
>JBDTLW010000452.1:0-3216 GCA_039934575.1 Parafilimonas sp.
GCCATTTTTCGCCGACTCAAATACACAGGCTGCATCAATTTTACCGGAATCAATCTTATGTAAATTACTCTTTACATTAGAACGGGCTTTCTCCTGTGCAATCTCTGCAATGCCATAACCAGAAGCCAATGCCTCCAAAGTACCGGCAATGCCTTCCTTACCTTTTCTTTGGCTGTTTTTATCTGCTACAATATGCCCAATCTCACCAGCAAAGCCATCGGTGCCAGAAAAGAGTTTTCCATCAATTATAATACCTGCACCAATTCCATAGCCAAGATTAAGGCAAATAAAGTTTTTATACTGCTTACCTGCGCCATAAAGCAATTCACCTACAGCAACTAAATCAACCACATTTCCAAGCGCAATATTTAGCCGTGTGTATTTATAAAGTGCTTCACGAATGTTTACATTTTTCCAATTAAAGATTGGAGAGTACTCAATAATACCTGAATTTTTATTTACCATTCCACTTACTGCAATTCCAACACCCCAAAGCCTTAATTTCTTTTTATAAGCACGGTCACTTAATTTTTCAATAAGATTACCAACCTGCAACATTACTTCGTCAAATCCATCTTTAACATTAGCAGGAACATGAATTTCGAAAATAAATTCACCTGCTAAATTTGAAAGTACTGCCCGTATAAGAATGGCATCAATATCAATTCCAATTACATAGTTTTCTTTTGAGTTAAACCTTACCAATTGGGGCGGCCTTCCTCCGCCGGATAATCCAATACTGTCGGTTTGCACAAGGTTCATTTGCACAAGGCTTTCAACAATCCGGGTAACCGTTGGTGCGCTTAACCCGGTTTGCTGAAGTATTTTTGCCCTCGTTATTTCCTTTTCATTTCTAATAAGCTGAAGTACTGTCACCTTGCTCAAATTACTCTGAAAATCAAACTTGTCTTGCTGAACTGCCAATTCTTTCATCTTAATTTATTTCCTTTTTGTAACAATACGATTAAGTCCAAAACTAAATATTTCAGACGATTGAAACTAATTTTACGTTGACTGTAAGCTTTTTTTGAAACAAAGAATAGTAGCTTTTGAGATATTATGAAATAAAGGCTTTTTGCAAATATTGAGCAAATTAGTTCAGTTGATAATTAAAGGATACAATTATTCCAAAATACATTTGCATTTTCTGCTCATTAGTAATACTTTTGAAAAGTATTGAAATAAAGTATATCTATCTAAACATTTTTGCTATGCCCAAAAATTGCTTCTATATAGTTTTCGGTTTTTTAATGAGTATGGCAGTTGCAAAAAATGCAAATGCACAAACACATCCGGTCACTTACAAGGGAACGCCTTATAAAGATTCTGTTTACAAAAAAGGTGCTCAAAAAATTCCAGGAAAACTGCAATGTGAGTATTACGATTTTGGCGGCGAAGGTGTCGCTTTCCATGATGTGGATTCTATCAACTCCGGAAGTGGCAAACTCAACAAACCTGATGGCAGTTATCTGCATGAATTCAGAATAAGCGAAGCAGTTGATATTTCCTTTACCAAGTTCTACACGCCCCAAATAGATAACACGCCATATAACTTTGTTCAACCAGAAAAAGATCAGTTATATGTAGGTTGGACCAAGCCCGGTGAGTGGACAAAATACAGCATCAAAGTAAAAAAGAGTGGAACTTATCAACTTGGATTAATGTTCACCTCAAATAAAAACGGCAAGATCTCTTTTTCAGTGAATGATAAGGATGTAACAGGACCAATCACAATTCCCTCAACGTATGTAGCGGCTGATACAGTTGCATGGCGGCAATGGCACCACTGGAACTATTTAGACAATATTGCAACTATTCAACTTAAAAAAGGAATACAAACATTTACCATTCATACGGTTGAATTGGGAGATATGAATTATGATTTCATCAACTTTAAAAAAGTAGATTAAGTATCAGTTTTTAGTTTAGAACATCGTAAAAAAGCAGCGGTTGTTTAAGTTATTTTTTTAATACTGGCTTTAGTTTTTTATGGCAGCATCGTTAAGTCGCAATCCTTTCATCTGTATCGCTTTGAACATCTTTTTTTACGTTATTGTATTTAATTTATTCAATAATTATTAAACCCAATTAATATGTATAATGAGACAATTTTGAAAGTAGTAAATGCAATGTTCGATGCTATAAAAAAAATGATACAAACCTATATGGAAGACCCGGCAGATGAAATAATATCTAATGGAAATGTTGCTGCCTGTATTATAGACGAAAGTGGAACTGTATATGGAAAAATGTTTGGCACAAATAAACCAAGGGTAAGGCAATCCTATAAAGTGGCATGGACAAAAGCAAGCCAGGTATGGCTTACAGGGATAAAGACGGGTGAATATGAAAGAATGGTTTTTAATAAAGAGGTGGAAGAAAACGGCAACGGTATTGAAGCACCTGACTTAATAGGATGGGAAGGGGGGCAGCCGCTGACTATGAAAAACGGAACAAAATTATCTGTTGGCTTTAGTGGGTTCAGAGGCGTTACAGATATTGAAATAATGGTTAAAGCGCTTGCGCTTGCTGAATAGCATAAATGCAGTACAAGAGTGCGACGCAATGGGAGCATCATAGCAGTAATTCAGTCGGGCTCACAAAAAAAATTCAAATTTTATAAGGCAATAAGTCTGATTAATCCTATAAATAAAAGAACATGAAATACATTGCTTCTGAAGACAGATACACAAAAATGATATATAACCGTTGTGGTAAAAGCGGTCTGTTATTACCAGCTTTATCACTTGGTCTTTGGCACAATTTCGGGCACATTGATAATTTAGAAAATGCCCGTAATATTTTGCGGGTGGCATTTGATAATGGCATTACCCATTTTGATTTAGCCAATAATTATGGCCCTCCTGCAGGTTCTGCAGAAGAAAACTTCGGAAAATTATTTAAAGATGATTTTGTGCCTTACCGCGACGAATTGATTATTTCAACAAAAGCAGGCTGGGGCATGTGGCCCGGACCTTATGGAGACTGGGGCTCAAAAAAATATTTGGTTGCAAGCCTTGATCAGAGTTTAAAACGAATGGGACTGGAGTATGTAGATATATTTTATCACCACCGCCCAGACCCCAATACACCGCTGGAAGAAACGATGGGTACACTTGATTTAATGGTACGCCAGGGAAAAGCTTTGTATGTCGGTATATCAAGTTACCAGGCGGAAGAGGCGGATAAAGCCATCAGCATTTTAAAACAATTGGG
>JBDTLW010000453.1:0-3196 GCA_039934575.1 Parafilimonas sp.
ATGTGATACTTCTTGATGTGAATATGCCTGTTATGAATGGCTGGGAGTTTTTAGAACTTTACCAGTCTCTTAAGCCAAGTTTTTCAAAAGAGATACAGTTATTTCTTGTAACATCATCTATGAATGACCAGGACAGAGAGTATTCAAAGCGTTATAATTGCGTGCAGGACTATATAGTTAAGCCGCTTGCAAGAGATAAAATTTCGGAAATACTTTCCCACGCTGTTACTGCTTAAATTTTAAGCACAAACAATTCACATTTTTGCAAGCCCCGGTTTCAGTTCAATAGTTACCGGCGGGCATGTAAACATTTTGATTTAGGTTTGCCTTACTGCGGAAAAAATGTAAAGTGAGGCAGGCATAGCAAGGTGTTTATATTATATTATTCCCCGCAAAAAAATCTAAATTAAAAAAATAAAGATGAAATTCATTGTTTCTTCTTCAGCATTATTAAAACATTTGCAGCAGATAAATGGCGTAATAAATGCTAATACGGTATTGCCAATTCTTGAAGATTTTTTATTTGAAATTGAAGACAAAAAATTAACTGTTGTTGCTACAGATCTGGAAACAGTAATGGGTGTGCAGATGGATGTGGAAAGCAAAACCAATGGCAAAATTTGCATACCTGCGCGCATTTTAATTGACTCGCTGAAAAATATTTCTGACCAGCCGCTCACATTTAATATTGATAAAAACTTTTCTGTAGAAATTACCAGCGATAACGGCAAGTATAAAGTGATGGGGGAAAATCCGGATAACTTTCCTAAAGCGCCTGTGGCAGATGATGCCAATAATTTTACTGTAACCAGCAGCGCATTGCTTAATGGTATAAACAAAACTTTGTTTGCAGTAAGCAGCGATGATCTGCGCCCTGCAATGACAGGCATATTTTTTGAACTTTCAAAAAATGCTATTCAATTTGTAGCCACTGATGCACATCGGTTGGTTCGTTATAAAAGAACTGATGCAACCAATACTAAAACTGATAATTTTATTGTTCCCAAAAAACCATTAAGCCTTTTAAAAAATACCTTGCCTGATAATGATGAAGAAATTACTATCAGTTACAACAGCAATCATTTTTTTGTAACACATGGTGAAACACGTTTAAGTTGCCGGTTAATAGATGCACGTTTCCCTGATTATAAAGTTGTAATTCCAACAGATAATCCATACAAGCTTACGGTTAAACGCAGCGATTTTCAAAGTGCATTACGGCGCATAAATATTTTTAGTAACAAAAGCACCAACCAGGTTGTACTTAGCATTAACGGAAGTGAGTTGCAACTTGCTGCACAGGATGTCGATTTCAGTTCTGAAGGTAATGAGCGAATGAACTGCGAATATGATGGTGAAGATTTACAAATTGCTTTTAATGCAAAATTCTTAATTGAATTATTAAACGCATCAGACAGCGAAGATGTGGTGATTGAATTATCTACGCCAAACAAAGCAGGAATAATAAAACCAACAGAGCAAACAGAGAATGAAGAACTGTTGATGCTCGTTATGCCGCTTATGCTCAACACATAAATTTTTATAAGCTATTTTAAAAAACATCAGTCGTAAATGATTGATGTTTTTTTTGCCAAAACTCAACGCTCATAAATTTTCTTATACATCAAAATTATTTTCATTGCTCAACTTTCCCGGTCAATAACTCACAGCTTATTTTTATATACATCATTGTTATGGATCATCATAAAACGATGAGCATAATCAGGCGGAGGTTTTTGCCAGCCTAATTGTTCATATAAGCCATGTGCATCTTTTGTAGTAAGCAGCCATCTTCTTAAATGCTGCAGGTCAGGATGTGATTGAATTGTTTTCATAAGCCATTTAGATAATCCTTTACCGCGATATTCTTTTAATATAAAAACATCTGCCAGATATGCAAACGTTGCTTTGTCGGTGATCAATCTTGCAAAGCCAATCATCTCATCTTTATAAAACAAACCAAAGCATAAAGAATTTTTAATTGATTTTTCAACAACGTGTTTTGGAATTCCTTGTGCCCAATAAGATTCTTCAGAAAGATATTGATGAATAATATTAACATCAAGTTTTGAAATATCAGTCGTGATAAAATACATTTCATCACGCACTTCAAATACTGTTTGCATCAAATAATTTTTTATAAATTGATCTTTGTGAAAGCTCTATCATAGTTCCCGGCTTCATATCATTCAATTCAATTTTTTCTATGCGATAACGTATCAAACGCAATGTGGGAAAACCAACCTGCGCAGTCATTTTTCTTACTTGCCTGTTCTTGCCTTCTTTCAAAATTATTTTTATCCAAGATGTGGGAACAGAGGGACGATAGCGTACCGGCGGAATACGTTCTGAAACTTCAGGTACTTTATCAAATGTACACACAACACTTAATTTTGTTTGATGTTGACTTCCTTTTATGTTAAGCTGTAATCCTTGCTGCATCTGCATTACAGCTTCATCAGAAATCTTTCCTTCAACCTGTACCCAATATTCTCTCTCATGCTCAAACCCGGGATTTAATAAACGATGATTCAGTTTTTTATCATTCGTTAATATTAATAATCCTTCACTGTCTTCATCCAATCTTCCAACCGGGTAAACATCTTTTGCAACAGAAAAATAATCTGCAAGTGTTTTCTTAGCATCATGTGTTGATGTAAACTGCGATAAAGTTTTGTATGGCTTATATGCAATAAAATAGCGAAGCATAATTCAAAAAAAAATCCCCCGATTTATCGGGAGACTTTGTATATAGATGGGTTAGTAAGTAAGTGGGAAAATAAATTTCCCTACACAATATTAGATATAGTTTTTTCTTGCACAAAAAAAAAGGCAAACAATTTTATTCACAATTTTTTTTAATTATGTGAATTGCGTTATGCGAAAAATAAAAATGGAATTTCAAAACATAAAATTTTATCCTGCAAAAGCAATACTTAAATTTTTTATTGATGCTTCATCGCACAAACAACAACTTAACTTTGATGATCAAAATTTTTATACATGAAATGCACGCAGATGTATAACTCCGATATTAAAATCAATGTTGCGTGCATTTCATGTAGCAAATAAAAAATAAAAAATACACAAATGAAATTTCCTCAACCTGTTTCAATTGCATGGATAGCAGAATTAATAAACGCTGAAACTATCGGCAGCGCTGCATCACAGGCTTATGGTATAAACGAATTGCATA
>JBDTLW010000454.1:0-3196 GCA_039934575.1 Parafilimonas sp.
ATGGGTTGTATTCTACGTACAAAATTTTCTAATTAATAATTTCTTCAGGTAATTGGTCAAAGTGTTTTTGAAACGCTCTGCTAAAATCTTTTACATGTATATACCCTAGCTCAATTGCCACTTGTTTTATGGTATATTTTTTTGTTATAAGCATGGCTTTCCCTTTCTGTAGTCGGTGTTTTTGATAATATTGATACACTGGCATTCCAAAAACTTCTTTAAAAACAAGTTTAAGTTTTGACGGGCTCATAGCAGCCATACGCGAAAGTTGGTTAATATTTGGGGGTGTGTAAGAAAAGTCTTTTAAAATCTCAGATTCAACCAGTTTAAGCCGCTGCATTTCATCAGCAGAAATTTTAAAATGCCTGTGTGTTTCTGAAATCTTCCGATAATAACGTACAAAAAATCGTTCAAGTATAGCCATTACCCGATTATATATTTTAAGCTTTCCAAAAGCATCATCGTTTTTTGCCTGCAGTACATCATGCATCAGGCGGCGATATTCTGAGTCTATAAGTTCATAATAATACAAAGGCGCTTTCATTAAAACGCTTGTAAACAATAATTCACCCTGCGGTTCATTAACCAGAAATTCAAACAACCATTCTTTTGTAAACGATAAATATATATTTCTTGAACGGTGTTGTGCAGGTGTCATGTAAAACAATTCTTTGCTGATGTGTGAAAAAAACAATGCAGGTTTTACATCTTCTTTTTTATCCGGCGTCTCATCAATACGCATTACATAAATATCGCGATTTGATTTTTTCCGGTGGTATAGAACATCTTCATTTAGTTTGTAGT
This sequence comes from Parafilimonas sp., assembly GCA_039934575.1. Lineage (GTDB taxonomy): Bacteria > Bacteroidota > Bacteroidia > Chitinophagales > Chitinophagaceae > Parafilimonas. The sequence goes on from JBDTLW010000454.1 coordinate 805, forward strand.
CAAATATCATTATATCTAATCCATTATGAAGATTTATCAGTTGCACAATTCCTTCACCCAGCGATGGCGGCACAGTGCCAACGTTGTTTTTTACTTTCAATTTAAGTTCTTTAGAAATAAGCCGGAAAAGTTCGTTGTAAGAACTGTGGGTATATTCTATTTTTATCAATGCAACAGTTTTATAGGTACTTAAACGGATTACGCCTTGCCGAAAACCAATACTTTTTTATATTAAGCCAAAAGGCCATTACCATATAAATAATTACAGGTGAGCCCATGGTAAGAAAAGAAATATAAATAAACCACATTCTTATACGGCTTGTAGATATGCCAAGCCTTTCACCCAATGGTTCGCATACGCCAAATGCTCTCCACTCTATAAGCTGTTTTAGTTTGTACATGAATGCAATTTAAAAAAATATCTTTTTATATCAATATGAATAATTTTCTTTTTACCTGTTCATTTTTCATTTTAAACTATTCGCATGTAAATTTGCAATAGTTCTTAACCATAATTTCTTAGTATAGCGGCACGTACATTTTGTGATACCCCTTCTTGTATTACAACTTTGTGTATCCCGGATTTCAAGCATCTTTAAAAAAAATTACCAATGGCCTTTGATATAGAAATGATTAAAAAAGTGTACGGCGAAATGCCCTCCAAAATTTCCGCTGCACGTAAATTACTAAATCGTCCTTTAACTTTCGCAGAAAAAATTTTATACGCCCATCTTTATTCAGAGCAAACACCTGAAGTTTTTGATCGCGGCAGGCATTACGTTAATTTTTCTCCCGATCGGGTAGCCATGCAGGATGCAACTGCGCAAATGGCTTTACTTCAATTTATGCAGGCAGGCAGACCAAAAGTTGCTGTGCCTTCTACAGTACACTGCGATCATTTGATACAGGCAAAAGTTGGCGCAAAAGAAGACCTTGCAGCAGCGCTTACTGTAAATAAAGAAGTATATGATTTTCTTGCTTCCGTTTCTGATAAATATGGAATTGGTTTCTGGAAACCCGGTGCAGGAATTATTCACCAGGTTGTATTAGAAAACTATGCTTTCCCGGGTGGTATGATGATTGGAACTGATAGCCACACACCAAATGCCGGTGGTCTGGGAATGATTGCCATTGGCGTTGGCGGCGCTGATGCCTGCGATGTAATGGCAGGTTTACCCTGGGAATTAAAATGGCCAAAATTCATCGGCATAAAATTAACTGGTAAACTAAACGGCTGGACAAGTGCTAAAGATATTATTCTTTGGGTTGCAGGACAATTAACAGTAAAAGGCGGCACCGGCGCTATTGTTGAATATTTTGGTGAAGGTGCTGATAGTTTAAGTGCAACCGGTAAAGGAACAATTTGTAATATGGGTGCTGAGATTGGCGCTACCTGTTCTCTGTTTACGTATGATGATAAAATGGCTGCTTATCTTAAAGCAACAGAAAGAGCAGATGTTGCCGAACTTGCTAATGGAATACGAGAACATCTTCGTCCTGATGCTGAAGTATATGAAGCGCCTGAAAAATATTATGACCAGGTACTTGAATTAAATTTAAATGAATTAGAACCTTATGTAAACGGACCATTTACACCAGACCTTGCAACGCCGATTTCGAAAATGAAAGAAGCTGTTGAAAAAAATGGATGGCCTTCAAAACTTGAAGTTGCGTTAATAGGAAGTTGCACAAATTCTTCTTATGAAGATATAAGCCGCTCCGCATCCATTGTAAAAGATGCTGTAAGCAAAGGCTTAAAAACAAACAGCGAATTTACTATCACACCTGGATCTGAGCAGGTTCGTTTTACTATAGAAAGAGATGGTTTTATAAATGATTTTGAAAGCGTAGGCGGTGTTGTTCTGGCAAATGCCTGCGGACCTTGTATCGGGCAATGGGCAAGGCATATTGATGATCCTATGAGAAAAAATACCATCATTACTTCATTCAACAGAAATTTTGCAAAACGCAATGATGGTCTTGCATCAACACATGCTTTTGTGGCATCACCTGAATTAGTAACAGCAATGGCAATGGCGGGTACAATTGCATTTAATCCTTTAACTGATTCATTAAAAAATAATATAGGCGAAGATGTAAAATTAAGCGAACCTCATGGTTATGAATTACCGCCAAAAGGTTTTGCAGTTGATGATCCGGGCTTTCAGGCACCTGCTGAAGACGGAAGTCATATACAGGTTGCGGTGGATCCAAATTCTTCAAGACTGCAATTGCTTGCTCCATTTGCTGAATGGGAAGGAACCGACTTAAAAAGTTTAAAACTTCTTATTAAAGCAAAAGGAAAATGTACCACGGATCATATTTCTATGGCAGGTCCATGGTTAAAATATCGCGGACATCTTGATAACATCTCCAACAATTTATTAATAGG
>JBDTLW010000455.1:0-3195 GCA_039934575.1 Parafilimonas sp.
TTCTTGCATTGTGAATGTGCAGAAATAAGTTTGCACATTTTCTGATTGATTTAATTTGATTGACATTATAAAAATAAATTATTATCGTTCCTCACTAACGCATCATCCTCTGCGATGCTTGGACAAAAAACTTCACCGAGACACCCGAACACTTCGCTGAGTGGGAGTAGTACAGGCTTAATAGTCCTTGCTTTCAACTAACTCAATGATGCGTGCCTTAGGACTTGTCATAACTGTTCCTTCAACCTTATTCCACAATTTTTGTAATGCTGACAGAAGAGATTCCGCTTGTTGCAAATTTTGAAATTCAAGTTCAATGATCACATAGTTTGGATTATCTTTTTGCGTGAATATTTTATACCGGTTTACACCGGCTTGTTTTCTATCTATCGGATCATTGTCAAATGCCTTCTTCCAACCGTTAAAGTTTGGAACCGGGTGTTCAATTTGCAGTACTATCATAGTGTTTGATTAAGAATTTAAAGTTATGAATATGCTGAAATAAAAGTTGCAAACTTTCGCCGAGAAAGCCGAACACTTCGCCGAACTGGGTTTAATTTTCTTTTGAAAGCAACTCACCTCCTATGCCAGTAATGGTTGGTACTAATTTTTTCTTGCTGATAAATTGTACTGTTATAACCGCATCAACAGGTAAACTTTGTATTATTATGGAAGTGGAATGTTTATCTTCAGCTATGTTTGTTTTAAAATCAGTAGAGTCACCAACGATCTTAAAGTTTACTTCCTCAAATTTTTGACTTAGCTGAAAAACAATAATTACATTTTTTGCTTTTAGATGGTTTGGTTGATAAAACTGGTAGGAACATATATTTAACTTCCCTGAATCTTTTACAATATAGTTTTTCAAAAAAATGTCTCTACTTAAACCGGGTATAACTGACATTTTACCAATAACGTTGTTATTCGAATCTTTTAAATCAACTAAGTTGGCATGTACAGTATTGTCTGGAAGTTGGGCATTGACAATGCAGCCGTACAATAATAAAAACAACAATACTGGAGTTGACTTCATAAGTTTTTTTTGCAATTTACTTTTATCTTCTTTGTAATTACAGATGTGGCGAAGTTGCTAACTTATCCAAACGGGTTTATTGCTATGATTGATACGAACAGATATTAAGCTAAAATAAACAATCATATTAAATACGCAGGATCTCATCCTGCACGCCAACAAGTGCGGCGGAATAATTTAAATAATGCACTTAACCTTTATATATGTTCCTGTTTCTAATCCATCAGGCACAATATTTTCTACTGCTAATAAAATAATTTAATGGAAACACAAACTAAAGTTCCTAATGTAGATGTAATTGATGAGAATTTCTATATTCCCCAGCTTGACAGGCATCGCCGCATTTGGTTATACCGCCCTACTGACTATTACTATACCGAAAAGAATTACACCGTTATTTACATGCACGATGGACAGAATCTTTTTGATGAAGCCACAGCGTTTGGCGATGAATGGGCTGTTGACAAAACGCTGAACGCAATGTTAGCTGAATGCATTATAGTTGGCATAGACAATAGCGAACACAGGCTTACTGAATATAACTATAACGACAGCGAGTATGGCGCCGGTGAGGGAAAGCAATACATAGATTTTATAGTTAATACGCTTAAACCGTTCATAGATAAAAATTTCAGAACCAACACCCGGCGGGAACATACGCATATTGCAGGCAGCAGCATGGGTGGGCTAATTTCTTTGTATGGAGCAATGCATTATCCTGAAATCTTTGGCGGTGCAGGCATTTTTTCACCGTCGCTTTGGCTTACTCCTAATGCCACTGAAGAATTGAAGCCTTTGGCAGAGCGCAATTTTAATTATCCTCAACACTTTTATTTGTATGGTGGTGCACAGGAAGCTGAAAACATGGTGGAGCACATTGCCGCAGTAGCAGGCATGCTTAATGATTATACACATTACGATGTACATACAGAAATAGATTCCGAAGGCACGCATTCCGAATTCTGCTGGCGCAATAAATTCCCCGATTATTATAGTTGGTTAGCACAAGATTTTCCACATAACCAACAATAACGGAGCATGGTATTTCAGCTAAATGATGAGCAAATAAAAGACCTGCTGCAGGATGCATTTAAAAAAATAGAAAGTAAAGCAACGCAGGATAGTAAGTTGTTTTCTGATATGAATAATGCACTCAACTGGATTTTAAGTCTCACTACGGTTATGTTTGTGTTGTACATCCGCTTAAGTGTTTCCAATATTACCGGCTTAAACCAGGGCATTTACATTTTGGCAGAATTTTGTTCGCCTTGCTCATCATTATTCTCATCCTGCATAAAATAATATTATTACGTTATGAAAAAGCAAAAGGACACTTTATTGAAAGCTTGCGAACGCATTCTATTGAATTAAAGTTTGATATTGCCTTGCTTAAAAGCAAATACAATTTTAATGAAATGCCGGGCATAGAAGATTTTACAAATAATCTTGAAAACGGAAGATTTGTTTCTTCATCACAACAAAGCCCTATCTTTTTAAACTTGCCAAAACCAATAAAAAAATATGCAGTTATCCTCAGAGCTACTTTCTGGGCAGGTTTATCAATTTTTTGTTTGTATTTTTTAGAAGTAATATTTCTTTTAAGCAAATGAGCTTTCCTTGCCTGGAAGAAGGGGTATGTTCAAATAAAAAATACGCTGATTGAATAGGAACTAAGCGAAGTTTCCGCCAAGGCGGACACGTGCACCTTGGCTTGTTTTATCCTGAAGTTTTAAAGTTTGTTTATTGCATTGCAGAAGGCTGAATAAAAGTTACAAACTTTAATATTAATAATAGATGCGGCGAACTTGCAAACTTTAGCCGAGACACTGAATTCTTCGTCTAGCTGGGGATTATAATTGAATGTTTAGTTCTTCACCAGTTTCTATGAAATAGAGATTCTGAAGTTGATGGAGAAATTGTACATAGCATGGTTTATTTATACCCACCCTAATGAATCCTTTGTCAGGACCAGAATAAACAAGACTTATACTTTTTAATCTAAAAATAAAATCTGTTGGGTTTGTTTTAAAACCACACTTTTCTACAATTTCGGGCGTTAAAATAATTTCAGAATTCATATTCCATCTTTTTCTGCTATGGCTTTGCAAACAGGCATTGAATAAAGTTAAGTAATTGAACGGGCTTTTGTGCTTCGTAAGTCC
>JBDTLW010000456.1:0-3192 GCA_039934575.1 Parafilimonas sp.
AACAAAAGGATTTGGGTGATAAAGGAGAAGCATTAGTAAAACAAAGAGAGATTGCATTTTTGCAAGAAAAGAATTTGCATGACATAGCAGCGTTGGTTGAAATTGTGCAGGATGGAAAAGGGTATGATGTATTGTCTTTTGATGAAGATGGAAATGAAAAATATATTGAGGTAAAAACGACAACCGGAAATGAATATGCCCCTTTTTACCTAAGTAAAAATGAAGTTGATTTTATGCGGTTACATACCAACCAGTATTGCATTTATAGAGTTTATCACTATGATGAAGGAAATAACTTTGGAGAATTTTTTGAACTGATTGGTGATATTGAAAGCCAATTATTGATGAAACCAATTCAGTACAAAGTTTTAATAAAGAAAGAAGCCTGACATGCCAAACGAAGACAAAATAAATTTACTGCGACTTGATGAAAAAAATCATGTTGAAGAACCGTTATTAAAACAACTTGAAAATATTCCTGGTCTGCATTGGAATGTTTTGCGTTTGGAAATGGGCAATACACAAACTCCGCAGCAAACCCAAAGAGAAGATTTTTCGCAGGTGTTGATGATGACAGAAGTAAAGGATGCACTTAAACGGATAAACCCCTGGATAAGTGAAGAACAGCTTTTTGAAGCTGTAAGTGATCTAACATCTTTTGAGAGCGACAATCTTTTTAAAAACAACCAATACATTTTAGAGAAATTAATTCACGGAACTAAGGTTAGGAAACAATCAGAAGCGAGTGCGCCAAACCAGGATGCTTTTTATATTGACTATGACAATCCCGGCAACAATATTTTTACCGCAGTATCTCAAATGAAATTCAGAATTATTGGAACTGACAAACATATTTATCCTGATATAGTTTGTTTTGTGAATGGTATTCCGGTTTGTGTAATTGAAAGTAAAAGCCCAAGAGCAAAGGAACCTATTCCTGATGCAATAGATCAATTAATGCGTTATTGTGAGCAACGGGAGTACCAAAAAGAAGGTAGTAAGCAGCTTTTCTATTATAACCAGTTTGTAGTTGCTACATGCAGGAACAAGACAAAGTTTGGAACGATTACCACAACAATTGAAAAACTGTTTTATCGCTGGACAGATCCTTTCCCCGAAACCACCGAGCAACTTTCAGAATATTGCAAAGAGCAGAAGACTTATTTCACCGATAACGATGGAAATGATGATGATGACATCGCACCGGAAGTGAGAACATCTCCCAACGATCAGCAGCGATTGGTTCATGGAATGTTGAAGCCTGAAAATTTACTGAGTATCATTCGGACTTTTTCTATTTGGACAACTGATAGCAAAGGTAAAATGATTCGTGTAGTTGGCAGGTATCAACAATTAAGAGCAGTAAAGAAAACCGTTGACCAGCTACTTACAGGTGTAAACCGGGATGAAAGAGGTGGTATTATCTGGCATACACAGGGAAGCGGAAAATCTCTCACAATGGTTTTTCTTATTCGGGAAATGTATCTTCATCCCCACTTGCAGGGATACAAAGTTATTTTACTTACTGATAGAACACAGCTTGATGACCAGATTAAAGAAACTGCTCAATCTGTTGGCTATACCATTAAAGACCCCAAAAGTATTGATACCCTTAAAAAAGAATTGCGAACAAATTCTTCGGAAATTGTTTCTGCAATGATTCATAAGTTTCAGGAGCGGGAATATGCTGCAAGTTTTCCTGAATTAAATACAAGTGATAAGATTTTAATTCTAACTGACGAGGCACACCGAAGCCAGTACACAAAATTGGGAGCCAACCTTGACAGGGCTTTGCCAAACGCTACCCGAATTGCCTTTACAGGAACACCAATAGGGCAAACTGAAAATACCTTTGGGGACTATATTGATAAATACACCATGCGCCAGGCAATAAAGGACGGTGTAACCCTTGAAATTGTTTACGAAGGTAAAACCCATGATGCCGGAGTTGATGACCAGGTTAATGCAGATAAAAAATTTCAGGATGTGTTCCAAGATTACAATATTGCAGAACAGGTAGAGATTTTAGCTTATGGTACACGAAGGGCTTATCTCGAATCGCAAGAAACAATTAATGATAAAGCCAAAGACATGCTCAGGCACTATGTTGAGCAGGTTTTTCCAAATGGGTATAAGGCACAAGTTGTTTGTGTGAGCAAAGAAGCAGCACACCGTTACCGTTTAGCTTTTGATATTGCTATAAAAGAAATGGTTGAAGAAATAGCTGCAAAAACAGATTCAAATATTTCAGTAGAGGATGTTCAAACGATTCAAACCGCAGTAATTATTTCAGATGTTACGCATAATGATGCACCACATCTCAAAGATTATGCTAATAGCAAGGAAAGAAAAGTGGCAATTGCTGGTTTCAAACTTCCATTTGGAAAACAGGAAACTTTAAATGATGAGGAAGAACAAGTAGCCAATGGTAATATTGGTATTCTCATAGTTGTAGATATGCTGCTTACAGGATTTGATGCGCCAATTGAGCAGGTTATGTACTTAGATAAAGTAATTGTCAATCATAATTTATTGCAGGCAATTGCCCGTGTAAACCGAGTGTATGACGACAATAAGCATGTAGGGTTTGTAGTGGATTACGTTGGAATGGGAAACCACATGAAAAGAGCATTGGATGCGTATTGGGAGAAAGAGCAACAAGAAATTACAGGATGCTTAATAGATAATGCAGAGCTGTTTGCAGAATTAAAAGCCGCACACGAAGAACTGTTAAAGATTTTTTCTTCGCATGGCTTAGATGGCTATTCTGATCCTGATGATATTTTTAATCTTTTTTATGATGAAGATATACGTCAGGATTTTACAGAAGCATTCAGCAAATTTTCAAAAGCATTGGATAATGTTTTCCCAAGGAGAGAAGCCCTTCACTATTTGCCAGATTTGAACAGATTTGCAGAAGTAAACACATTGGCGTCACAACATTTCCTTGACCGCCGGATGAGCATGAAAGGTGTGTCAGAAAAATTACGCCGTGTTACGGATGAGTATTTAAAATCAAAAGGGATTGAAACAAAAATAGACCCCATTTCAATACTTGATGATAAGTTTTTTGAAAATGTAAAAGCAATTAAACGAAAAGAAACAAAAGCGGCAAAGGTAGAACATGCAATAAGGGATGTTATCAATATCAGGATGGACGAAGACCCTGAATTATATGCTTCGTTTGCAGAA
>JBDTLW010000457.1:0-3189 GCA_039934575.1 Parafilimonas sp.
TTAATGACATTATAAGATTGCTGCCAAATATTTTGTTGGCAGCGGTGGTTTTGGTGATTGGTTTTTACGTCGCAAAATTCGTAAAGAAAGTTGCTGTAAAACTTATTTCAACTTCATCACACCATTTTGTCATCGCATCAATTTTTTTGTTTTGCATTTGCAATTCGCCCATTTATTTTGTACTTCTGTGCAAATGCTTTATAATCTTTTTTATCAGCCATATACCAATCGTCTAATTAAAATAGTTATAATTCTAATTACATATTCTTGTATTGCTGAAGCTGGGACTCATACGCAGCCAACAAACCGGTTACTGAAAAGTTCTTAACCTTTTTCAGCGCTTCAATAGCTTTTTGCATGTATTCTATAGCTTTATCTTTATTTTTTCCATGCCCATACATGTCTGCCATATAATTATAGAACCGGTACATACTAATATTTCCAAACTTCCCGTACGCATCAATTTCTATCTGGCAGGCTTCGGCGCCTAACTCGTAAATTTCCGGCGGCAGATTTAATTTATCAGAATACCACTGAATGCTTTGAATGATGTCTCCATACTGAAGGTCAATAAAGCCTGGATGCTCAAATAACTCCCTGCCAAACACATAAGCTTTATGAGGGTCTGTTATAAGTAATATATCGAACGTACGTGCACTAAGTGAAGGCGCATATTTTAAGATTGTTTCTTTTTTAACCATTTCATTTATCAGCACAAGCACTGAATCTTTAAGCTTAAGATTGTAGGGCGGATAAACATTCCTATCAATTGTATTCAGGTACTCCCTTATTGAATCATCCAGCATATACAGGCGGTTTTCCAAATTTCGCCGGGCTAATGCTTCCTTTTTATTCCAGGTATTGTTTGCTATTTTATAAAGAACTTCATCGAGGTTCTTTGGATGACCTATCCACGCTATCGTTCCTTTTCCATCCACAACAAAAGATTTTGGAATACTTTGCTCATCAAAAGCGGTCAGCCAGTCGGTTTCCATAAAATTGCTATCTTCTATGGCAACTGTATAATCCATTTGTTTGCCCATGCTGTCAACAAATGCTTGTATCTTTTTTACAGTAGTTTTCTTTTCCAAACCATCAATATCAACACCAATAATGGTTATACTATCTTTTGCATATTTACAGGCTAAGCCGGAGAGTTGAGGCATCATTGCTATGCAAGGTGCACACCAGGTTGCCCAAAGCTCAATCACATATACATTTCCTCTCTCGAATTTTTCAATGGGAATACCTTTTATCCATTTATCTATGTAAAGAGATGGTGCAACAGCTCCGATGTTTAGTGAATCGGGTTGGTAATCTTGCGAATAAGTATCTATCAATGAATCGGGTTGATAATTTTGCGAATAAGCATTTATTATTGTAATAAATGACAGAAGAAATAAAAAACTTTGTTTCATAAAATCAGATATATTTTAGAACTCTGGCTATTAAGAATAATAAGCTGTAGTGTTACTTTATTTTAGTAGCACTACAGCTATTCAATAAACCACTTGTAAATTATCAACACCCTGTTGAACACAAACAGCCCCATTGATTAACCGAGCAACTACCCTTAGTACTCACACCGTTACACAGGTTGTAGCACTCGCCATAGCATTCAGTAGGGGTGCATGTGTGGCCAGATCCTGCCATAATTTTTTTCATTTCATCTCTGCTTAAAACATTTTTAATGTTTTCAAAATTCATTTTTTTCATAAATAAAATTTTTGATTGTTAGAATTTTTTGCTTCTCGTTTTAAGCCTGTGAACGCGGTATCGGCTTGCCCGGCAAGTTGCCGTTTGCAACCGGCAACAGTAGTAGGCATCCAGGCAGTTTTCTTACTGCTGCCTATTCAGTAAGAAAATATTTTAAATCACCGATGCTGTAAGCATCAGGCAATTGATAACCATTAAAAAATATTGTTGGTGTAAATTTTATCTCCGCTTTATCGTACCAGTTTTTCATCATATCAATCTTTTTATTCTGCATTTTTAATTCACCGTTTAGTTTATATTTTTCTGCAAACAAATTGTAGTCTTTTTTTTCTGCCATATACCAATCGTCTAATGCATGCTTTGTTTTTACTTCATTATTATTTTCTGCAATTGCAAGCAAATGTTTTACCGGCAATGCTGTTATATCATTTTCATCGTTAGTTGCTCTAAAAATTATTTGCACTTTCAAATTTTTATTTGCCTCCAATAATTTCTCAATTTCAGGGTGCGCTTTTGCACAAGGCGGGCAATAAGGGTTACATACTTTTATAAGTGTATTTGCGGCATTTTTATTACCCAACATAATACCCAATCCTTCTGGCGAAACAGTTAAATATTTTTGTTTCTTAAGCAGGGCATTAAATATATCGGTATTAAATTTTATTCTTTGCAAAGAACGAAAACCCTCTTTGCCTTTTTGCTTATAATATAGAAGCGGCTTGATAATAAGCCACACAATTACAGGTATGCTGAAAGCGAGCAATAAAGTTGAAAGGTTGGTAAGTTGAAAAGCGAAAGCAGTTAACAGTTGACTGTTGATAGTTGGCAGAAACAAAACAAATTCAAGAAATAATATTGCCTGCACAGTTAAGCATAAAGGGCACCATTGCTTAGCAATTTTCCATTGATAAAATATTGAAAACGGAACATATAAAACCGCAGCCAAACACGCAATCTGAATAAATGATAACAAGACTGCATTGCCTGTAAAAGCGCTTAACAAACAAGTAAGAAAACACCCGGAGAAATAAAAAAAACCAAGCTCACTCCAGCTTAAACCAAGAATTTTTGCCGCCTTTGAATTTAAAATTGCACTACAATTTGTTTTCTTGCCTCCTGTACATATCTTTTGTAATGCAGGGTTTGCTTTATCCACTTCGTACCAAAGCAATATGGCTGCAACCAACAACCCGCAAAAGTTTAAGAGCAATACTAATGATAGCGTTGCGGCGAATTGAAACTTATTTATTAGTGCTGATGCAATTGCTGCCAATATTAAAAAGATGCCGGTGAAAATAATTACAGGTATTCTTAAATTTTTTCTGCTTTCAATTTTTTTAACCTGCTCAAAATTTGCTTCTCCTGAGTTTTCATTTGCCTGTGCAAGCAGTACAACCTCTTTAAACTCTTTTAAAAAAGCTGATAGCTTTTTTGATTTGATTTTATTTGTTTCGTCTAAGTAAAAAACTTCAT
>JBDTLW010000458.1:0-3186 GCA_039934575.1 Parafilimonas sp.
GAATGATTTTCAATTATCTTCCACAAAAGCAAATTTCCTGTAAGCCTTGTATTAATGTTTTTGTCTTCTGCAGATGCAAGATGTTTAGCCGCTTTTATGTTTGCGTCTTTTTCTGCATAGCGTGCTACTTCTGTAAGAAAATAAATTAAGTAAACAAAAAGCCGGGGTGTTTGGTCAAGATGTTTTTCCAGAATCTTAACAGCATCAATATCTGTAATCGCTTCGCTGCTTTCCACCTGATATAATACCTGCATTACTTTAACCCGGATATTTCTTCGCGTTATCATCCTTTCCAAGAACTTTATTGGGCTGCGAAGATAATTGGACTGGTGCAATTACCCGATATAATTATTAAGTGAGTTGTTAAGAAGCGGAAGCTGTTTTTTTAGATTTCGATTCTTTGGCAACCTTTGCTCTTCGTTTCAATTCACTTTTTGCCAGCAATACTTCACGACTGGTTTGCCCGTTCATGCTGCTGTTTTCCTGGGCGCGGCGCATGAGATAAGGTATCACATCGCGTATAGGACCAAAAGGCAAATATTTACTTACAGAATATCCTGCTTTTGCAAGATTGAAAGTAATGTTATCACTCATGCCATATAACTGCGAAAAATGAATGTGCGGGTGATTGTGCAAAATATTTTTTTCATCAAGCAACTCTGCGGCGTGCAGATTACTGTATTCATTATGCGTAGCAATTACGGTAGCAATATCTTCAATATTATCAATACAATATTCCACTGCAGAATTAAAATCCCCATCAGTAAAAGATTTATCCTGCTGTATGGGTGAAGGATACCCTTCTTGCAAAGCTCTTGCTCTTTCTTTTTCCATATAAGCGCCGCGAACAAGTTTTATACCCAGCATAAACCCTCTTTGTTTTGCAATGTTGTGATACATCTTCAAAAAGCTCATCCTGTCGTGCCGGTAAAGCTGTATGGTATTATATACAATGCATTTATCCCGATTAAATATTTCCATCATTTCTACAGAAAGCCTGTCAATAGGATCCTGTATCCAGCTTTCTTCTGCATCTATTAAAACTGCAATATTTTTTTCAGTCGCTTTTTCACAAATATCATACATACGTTCCCATACTCTTTTCCATTCCTTTTCCTCTGCTTCATGATCATGAATACCACTGCGTAACCGCGGTGCAGTGTTTAAAATTTTAAGCAATTCAAATCTTGCAATACCCGTAATTTTTATGCTGATATATGGAATGTTTGGTTGGGTGGCTGCATATTCAATCACCTTGATAAATTCATCTCTTGCGTTATCAAAATTTTGTTCTCCCTGTTTACCTTCTACTCCATAATCAAGAATAATGTTCACATTATAACTTTCTAATTTTTTTGCAATTTCTGCTGTTTGTTCCAGGGTTTCTCCGCCAACAAATTGCTTAAAAATTGTTTTGCGTATCATGCCATGCACCGGCAATCCTGTTTTCATTAAAAAAGGAGTAATTCTTACGCCGAGAGCAGCGAACCAGGGATAGTTCATAGTGCCAAAAAGAAAACGTCCGGCTTGTAATTCCTTATTTGTTTTATAAGCAAATGCTGTTTCCGTATTGTTGAAAGTGAGCCGCATATTGAGGTATAATTCTATACGCGAATATCGCGAACTAAATACTAAGTAAAAAATAATGGCTGATACAAAATAAAATCTATGGAAAGATTGTGCTGAAATATCAGCAGATAATTGCTTATTTTTTTGCAGTAATAGAAAGAAAAGATTGAATTTATTTTTCTGAATTAAACGCTTTATAGTAATCCCACATTATTGTAAAAACTTTTTCTTTTAATTCTTTTGAAGAAATATTTGTGCTGTCAACAGGAGGCAAAAAATGCATTTCTAATTTATGTGGCAGCATGAAAAAAGTTTTATGTACCGGCAACACTTTTTTTGTATTAAAAATAAGTGTTGGCATTACTTGTTTTTTTGTATCTGTTGCCAAACGAAAAGCGCCATCATAAAAAGATTTTAAAGGGTCATTGGTGCGGTTGCGTGTGCCTTCAGGATATATTACCATGTCTAAACCCAGGTGAAGCACATGCTTCATATCTTCAAAACTTTTGCGGCGGCTGGCATCACTTTTTCTGTCAACCAATACGCTGCCAAAACTATATATCCAGCCAAATACAGGAATTACTGCAAAATCTTTGCGTGCAATGGTTTTATTGGCGCGTGGCATAAATGGCGTAGTAACCGGCACATCCATTAAGCTGTTGTGATTTGAAACGATGACATAGTTGGTTGAAGCTTTGAAATATTCTGCACCTTTTACTGTAAGCGGGCAACCAATTGCGTGTAAAAACAGCCACATCCAAACCCTTGATACATGCCGGTGCCAGTTTGCTTTTTGCGGTTCTTTTAAAAAATGACAGGGAATATAAAACAGGTACGCTATAAACATACTGCAAACAAAAAATAGCAATGCCCACAATGCCCAGATACGACCGAAAATTTCTTTAAGTAAATTCATTCTTTAATGGTTCGTTTTGTATCAAAACTTTTTAGGGTTGAGCTTTTTTGTCAAGGCGATAAAAGACTTGTCGGAAATATTTATTTAATAAACCTTGTCCATTAAAAGTGCTCAAAACGTCAGGTGCTGCCTCAATTTCTGCTTGTCTATATTCTTTATTGTTGCTTGTCTCCAAACTGGCTAAAAAAGCCATTTTATAAATCTTATTGAAAGGATCCAGTTGCGTTGCTTTGAAGAGCATTTGATCGCCTTCCTTTTCTAAGTCTTCATAGTCACCATATTCATAAGGAAAAATTGAAACAGTATATCCTGCAATAAAATTAAAGTCAGCATTATTTGAAAAAGCCAGCTTGCCTTCGTCAAACATTATTTGAAGTAAGTGTCGCAAATTTATTTGATCATGAAAACTGCTTGGTGCGTCTTCTATTGCTGTCCACAAGAAAAAATAAAAGTGTTTCCAAATTTCATAGTCATTTTTATCTTTCAAGTATAGTGCCTTATATGCTTTAAAAGCATTGTCAAACTTTTCTTCTTGCTCCAATTGAAATATGTCTTGAAGTGATTGTATCATTTTGAAGACTGAGTCAAACTTTTTAATATCGTAAATCTTACTTCGCAATTAATAATCTATTTCTCAAAATACACCACACTTCCGCCAACCCATTCGCGGTCTTTATTATAACGTACGCCAATCATTTTCC
>JBDTLW010000459.1:0-3185 GCA_039934575.1 Parafilimonas sp.
CATCCTGCATGGATAATGCAAGGCAATATTTATGAAGTGAATGTTCGTCAATATACGCCGGAAGGAACTTTCAAAGCATTTGAAAAAAGTTTGCCGCGTTTAAAAAAAATGGGTGTGCAAACTTTATGGTTCATGCCTATAACACCTATAAGCAAAGTAGAAAGAAAAGGCGCTTTGGGAAGTTATTATGCAGTTGCAAATTATACTGCGGTAAACCCTGAATTTGGTACAATGAACGACTGGAAAAGTTTAGTAAAAATGTGCCACAGTATGGGTTTTAAAGTGATTACAGATTGGGTGGCTAATCATACCGGCGCAGACAATTATTGGTTGACTGCGCATCCAGATTTTTATGTACTTGATTCAACAGGAAAGCCTGCTTCGCAATTTGACTGGACCGATACTCGAAAATTAAATTTTAATAATCCTGTTGTTGGTGATTCAATGATACGTTGTATGAAATTCTGGCTTGATTCAACCGGCATTGATGGATTCAGATGTGATTATGCAGTAGGTCCAACAAAAGAATTCTGGACAAAATGTATTAAAGAATTAAAAGCTGATAAAAATATTTTTATGCTTGCTGAGGCAGATTCATCGTGGCTGTATGATGCAGGATTTGATGCTACATATTCCTGGTCTGAATTTCATACAATGGTTGATATTGCTGCGGGCAAAAAAAATGCACCTGCTTTGGATAGCGCAATACATGCAGCGGAAAATAACTTCCCTTCAAATGGATTGATGCTATATTTTACAAGCAATCATGATGAGAACAGTTGGAGTGGTGCAGATTATTCAACCATGCCCGGTGCATCACATGCGCCGTTTGCTGTACTTACACAAACATTGCCACGCTCAATACCTTTAATTTATAGCGGTCAGGAAGAACCATTTCTTGACAGTATTTCTTTTTTTTATAAAGACACTATAACATTCAGCAAATATGCGCGTGCAGATTTTTACAGTAAGCTTTTGCATGTAAGAGAAAGCAATAATGCACTTGCTGCAAACGCATCATTCAAAAAATTAAAAACAAATAATGATGAGAACATTTATGCTTTTGTACGGCAAAACGGAAAAAATAAAATTCTCATTTTTGTAAACCTGAGTAATGCTGCACAGAATTTAGAAATTGACGATGCAGCTATTAACGGAAAAGTTACCAATGTATTCACATCAAAAAAAGAAAAGATAAGCAATACAATAACTATGAAGCTTGATGCATGGGCTTATAAGGTGTACCTGTATTAAGTTTAATTATATTTCTATAAAGGATAGCTTTTATACTTCGTATTTTTGCCGCTGAAAAATTATGCTCTCAAGAAAAACGAAATACGCTATTAATGCTCTGGTATATCTTGCCCGCGAAAGTAAAAACGGTGAACCTGTGCAAATAAGCAGGATAGCAGAAAGTGAAAATATCCCAAGAAAATTTTTAGAAGCCATTCTTTTAGAATTGCGTCATGCCGGTATGCTCAACAGCCGCAAAGGAAAATCAGGCGGATATTATTTACAGCAAACGCCTGAAGAAATAAATATTGCAGATGTAATGCGTTTGTTTGACGGCCCAATTGCATTATTACCTTGTGTTGCTTATAAATATTATGAACGTTGCGATGAATGTATTGATGAAGAAACATGCGGCATCCGTTCTGTTTTTTCAGATGTTCGGTCTGAAACAGTGAAGGCGCTTAAACTGGCAACATTAGCAGAAATCATAAAACGGAGTGAGTCTTTAAAAAAAGAAATCGGAATGCAAAAAAAAGCATTGAAAAAAAAGAAATAAATTTTTTTACAGAAAATCCTATCAATTCGATAGGATTTATATATTTGTTTAAAATTAGCTGTTTATGCGCCCAGTTTTTCGTTGCGAAAAAATATTCGTTTTAATTATTTCTATGCTTGGTTTTTGTGTGGCAAATGCGCAGATAATTCAGTATGCATCGCCAGTAGATACGGCAAAAAAAAATGCGGCAGATACAATTAAAAATCTCGTTGTTGTTCCGGGAACACTAACATTTGGATTGGATATGAGAACGCGGTTTGAATGGAGGCATGGATATAAATCATTGCCAACATCAGACACATCTTCTGCTTTTTTTATAAACCAGCGCACACGTTTTAATGTTGATTATAAAAGCAAAAGCTTAGACGTTTTTTTATCATTTCAAGATGCACGTGTTTGGGGGCAGCAGGATCCGAGAGAAGGTCAATCCGGAATTGGTACAGCTTCTGCTTCAACAACTTTTGCTGATTATTTATTTGAAGCTTATGCAGAGCCAAAATTTAATGATAAGTTTTCCATCCGTATCGGAAGGCAAAGAATTATGTATGATAACCAGCGTTTGTTTTCAGAAAACGAATGGCGGCTGCCTGGTAATTCTCATGATGCAATAAGATTGATCTATAATAATAAAATTAATTTTACAACAGAGTTTCTTGCAGCATTTAATCAATCAGGAGAAAACGTTTTTACTACAAAATATCAGCCTTTAGTTCCCAACTACAAATCACTTCTTATACATTATCTAAGCTGGAAGCTGAATGATAAATTCACATTAACAACCATTAATTCAGCAGATGGTTATCAAAGTTCCGATCCTTCAAAATATTCAACAACAAATGAAAGATTTACAAGCGGCGGCAGAATGGAATTTACAAGTAATAACTGGTATGCAACTTTTAGCGGTTACTATCAATATGGTAAAGATTCTTCTGGCAAAAAATTAGGCGCTTATTATTTACAACCTGAAATAAGATATACAAACAAAACACTCACACTTCGCATTGGCATGGAATATTTAAGCGGAGCTGATAGCTCTGCACATAATTCAAAAGATAAAAATTTTGTTCCGCTTTATGGAACTGCGCATCGCTTTATGGGCAACCTTGATTATTTCGGAACTTTTCCAAAAGATGTAAATGGAGCAGGGTTGATCAATCCATATTTATTTGTGTGGTATAATAAAAATAAGATCGGACTTCGCATAGAAAATCATTTATTTTATTCTCAGTCGCAGTTCGTTTTTACAGGAACAGTAATAAATAAATATTTAGGTTTTGAAAATGATTTGCGATTTAACTACAAACCAAATAAAATAACTGATCTTGAATTTGGTTTTTGCTGGGCTGCTGTAACCAAATCAATGACGATTATAAAAAAGAGCGGTGATGAAAATGCG
>JBDTLW010000460.1:0-3177 GCA_039934575.1 Parafilimonas sp.
TGCGCAACCCTGTTGGAATGGATTGGGCGCCGGGAACAGATGTTTTATGGACTGCGGTAAATGAACGGGATGGCCTGGGCGATGATCTTGTTCCTGATTATATTACCAGTGTAAAAGAAGGAGGTTTTTACGGATGGCCTTATTCTTACTTTGGCAAAAATATTGACCCGCGTGTAAAAGAAGAACGCCCTGATCTCATAAATAAAGCAATCGTTCCAGACCTCGCATTAGGTGCGCATATTGCATCGCTTGGCTTAACTTTTTATACTAAAAAATCTTTTCCATCTAAATATCATAACGGCGCATTTGTGACGCAGCATGGCTCATGGAATCGTTCAAAACTTGCAGGATATAAGGTTGTATTTATTCCGTTTGAAAATGGCAAGCCATCAGGCGCACCCGAAGATTTTTTAACGGGCTTTATTGCAAATGCTTCTAAAAGTAAAGTATATGGAAGACCTGTTTGCGTTGCTGTTCTTTATGATGGCTCGATGCTTGTAACAGATGATGCAAGCAATACAATTTGGAGAGTGAGTGTAAAAAATTAATGATAAACAAAAAACAATCTCAACATAAATTTACATGGAAAGAATAACTGATTATAATGAACAGAAATTTTAATGCGATAAAAATATTTGTAAGCAGCTTGCTGCCTGCTATTGGTATTGACATCTTGCGCAAAGAAAATTTTAATGTAATAACATGGAATGATGAAACTCCGATTCCGAAAGATATTTTAATTAAAAATGCAAAGCAGTGTAATGCATTGCTGTGTACACTTACCGCAAAAATTAATGAGGATTTTCTAAACGAATGTAAGCATCTTGAGATCATTTCACAGTTTGGTGTTGGATATGATAATATAAATATTGCTGAAGCAACAAGGCTTGGAATTCCCGTTGGTAATACACCCGGCGTACTAACAGATGCCACTGCAGATATTGCATTTGGACTGATGTTGGCCGCATCAAGAAAAATGTTTTTCATGCACAAAAAAATTGAGAAAGGTGAATGGAGTTATTTTACGCCAACATCGCATCTCGGTATGGAATTGAAACATAAAACGCTTGGCATTTTTGGCTTAGGCAGAATTGGAATGGAGATGGCAAAACGTTGTAAAGGCGCTTATGATATGCCTGTCATTTATCATAACCGAAACCGAAATACAGAAGCAGAAAATTTGCTTGCTGCAAAATATGTAAGCTTTGATGAACTGCTTGCGCAAAGCGATATATTATCTGTGCACAGCATATCAAGCGAGGAAACAAAAGGCATATTTAATAAAGAAGCATTTGATAAAATGAAACCAACTTCAATCTTTATTAATACAGCAAGAGGGGCTGTACACAATGAAGAAGATCTGATACATGCACTTAATAGTGGTAAGATTTGGGGCGCAGGTTTAGATGTTACAAATCCTGAACCTATGCATAAAAACAATCCATTATTAAATATGGAAAACGTAGCAGTACTTCCGCATATTGGCTCTGCTACAATAGAAGCAAGAAACGGGATGAGCAGGTTAGCTGCTGAAAATATTATAGAATTTTATAAGCATAACCATATACCCAATTTTGTAAATCCTGAAGTGATGAAAAAATAAATTGAGATGTTTAATGCAATAAATAGCAAAGAGAAATTTTAAGCTGTTGCCAGATTCTTCCGTGAGTTAATCACTCTTGCATTTTTTATTTTAGAATTTAAAGATATATGCAATTCATAAGGTCTGTTAAAAGCTTCTTGTTTAAGTTTAAACTTTTCAGAAAGAATGCGGATTGTATTTTTAGACAAACTTTTTTTATAGTTAAGCATATCAGAAACTAAACCTTTACTTACATTCAGCAACCTGGCAAGCTCCTCAGCTTTCATTTTATGTTCTTTCATTAAAGAGATCAATAATACTATTGGGTCTGCCATTTCAAAAGTATTATGATCTTCATCATATTTTTCAATAAGCAAAGTGAGTAAGGCAATTTCATCTTTCATCGCTTTTGTTTTCTGTGATGAAAACACCAGTTCTTCCAATGTTTTGCAATACTTGTCATATTGCTTTTCAGAGGTAATTACTTTATATTTTAATACATCCATAATAAATAATTTAATACAGGTTTATTGAGTATTGTTTTTCTTCTCTGCATAATTTATCATATTCTGCATGAGTGCCAATCGAGCAGATAAATAAATGCAATTCATTTTCACCAAAACCATATTTACAAATCATTCTGAATTTGTTACCTGCAATATCAAAGATTAACCTAAACGAACCCATTCCTAATATGTCAGCAGCAGGAAATGTATCTTTAATATCTGCGGGCAGATTCCAATCTGCCATTTTTATTTTTGAAAGCCATTCTTCTTAAGAAAGTTTACTGCCTGCATGATGTGCAATATAATTTCTGATAGTTTTTTCTTTTATTAAATGCACTTTCATAAGCTGGTACAAAGATAATGGAAGTTCACAAAAAGTGAAATTTTATATCCAATGAAATAAAAAACATTTATCATTTTGATTAAAGTTTTATACAGAGTAAAAAGCTTTTGATATTTGTTTTGAAAACCTGATCAGATAAAATTATTTAATGTGTTTTCCGAAACAGAAAACTGAACTTAATTAATGTTAGTGTTAACTTTGACTGTAATTCCTTATTCATTAATCAGAAATATAAAATTATGCGTAAACTTTTTTTCATTCCTGCTGCATTATTAATTACAATGGTTGCCTGCAATTCAGGTACAGAAAACACTGCAGGTTCAGATACCGCTGCAATGTCGTCAGATACCATGAGCCACATGATGGATACAACACCGGCTCCATCTGAAATGGCCGCAGCGCCTGCCGATGCTAAAGTGTTTTTTAAAAACCTGAAAGATGGTGAAACTGTAAGCTCTCCTTTTAAAGTAGAAATGGGTGTTTCCGGTATTGCACTTGATACTGCAGGCAGCATGATGGCAAATACAGGTCATCATCATTTACTGATAGATGATGGCGATTCTATCCCCATGGGTACTGTAGTTCCCAAAGATTCCACACATCTTCATTTTGGTAAAGCGCAAGCAGAAACAACACTTACTTTATCTCCGGGAAAACATAAACTTACTTTACAGTTAGGAGATGGCATGCATCGTTCTTACGGTGCACAATTAGCATCTACTATTACTGTAAATGTTAAGAAATAA
>JBDTLW010000461.1:0-3171 GCA_039934575.1 Parafilimonas sp.
AACATTTGCTTCAATAAGAGAACTGCTTGAAAATTTTGACATCAACCGTTTAACACCCGTTGAAGCTTTAATGAAACTGAATGAAATTAAAAATTTGCTGAAGTAATCAAAACTTTTCACAACTCAGGTTTTAAAAAATAAAGTCATTCATATCAAGGAATCGCTTATTATACGTGAACAGAAATAAGATCATTAATTGTCTTAGACCTCATCCCAACCCTTCTCTAAAGGAGAAGGGTAAGAAGATATCGGTACTCATGTTATTTAAGCAGATGTGTTAAATAAATTCATGCAGGAATTATAAACTTAATTACCATTTATTTTTGAAACTTATTTCCGCTTTATAATTATGAAAAAATGGATTGCCGGTATTTTAATTGTTGCTGTATTATTTTCTCTTGCCACATACTTACTTATTCCATCAGTGCTTACTGTTTCAAATATTGTTTATTGTAAAACAACTTTGCATGGTGCATACAGAACACTTATTACCAAGACTCAATGGGAAAAATGGTGGGTGAATAAAAATGTAACGGGTGATAGTGTGTTTGAATATATGGGCGATACATATCAGCTTACCGATACATATCTCAATGGAGCAGAGGTTACGATACATCATAATATCGATACTTTAAAAACTGAAATGAGAACATTGGATCTGCCTGATGATTCCGTAGCTGTTACCTGGAAATTCAGTATGAACACCAGCATTAATCCATTTAAAAGAATAAGCCGGTATAATGATGCCGTTGCTTTAAAAAAAAATACCAAAGAAATACTTGATAATTATAAAACTTTCGTTGAAAAAGATGATAACGTGTATGGCATTTCTATCAGGATATCTTCAATAGAATATACTTCTTTAATAACCACAAAGGCAATGTTTGATCATTATCCTTCAACAAATGAAATTTATAATAAAATAGATTTTTTAAAACAGTTTAGTGATGGACATAGCTTAAAGCAAACCTATTATCCGATGATGAACGTTACTAAAGATAACGATACAGCTTACAGGCTTATGGTTGCTTTACCGGTTGATACAAAGACCAGCTTCACAGGCAATATTCATTCTGTAGAAATGGTGCCGGGGAATTTTATGATAACAGAAGTGAAGGGTGGTTATAAAACAGTGAGCAATGCTTTAGATCAATTGCAATTATACTTTCAGGATTATGAAAAAACAAGTATGGCAATTCCTTTTGAATATTTGGTAACAGACAGAATAGTTGAACCGGATACAACAAAATGGATCACAAAAATTTATGCGCCCGTACTGCGATAATTATTTTTTTTGTTGATCTTTAAAACCAATCACCAGTGTACTGTCATTGTTTCTTGCATATACATAAGCCTGTTTATTATTTGCAAGTTTTATTGGTTTTATTGAACGCACCTGTCCTTTAATTGTAACGCCATTTAATTCTTCTGCAACAAAATTATCATTGCCTTTGTTTAAAAGAATTGTTCCGTAATCGGCATCATATCTTCCCATTTGAATATTGTTGTCATAATAATTTCCGCCTAATAAAATATCAGGAAGTTTATCATTATTTACATCTGCAATGGCGGCAGTTCTATATGGAGCAAGCTGCGCCTGCATAGGCATAGGAATAGCTTTAAAATTCATCTTTCCATCATTAATAAAAATGGTGTTGTAAAACCAATTTGCCGTTAATATGGCTGATGATTTTAATTTGCTTTCGGTAAAAATATCAGCTAAAGATGCTTTTGCAAAATCTCCTGCATAGAGGTATTTCTTTTTTAGCGAAGGCATTTGTTTTTGCAATTCTTCTTTATTGGCAAAAGGAATTTCTTTGTTATCAAGATAATAAGTAAGTATTTGTTCTTTGTTTCCGTTGTCGTCAAAATCATTCACGTACAAACGGACAGGCTGCGCATCACTTGCCGTTAAACGGGTGTTCATACCGAGGTTGCCTGCAATCAGATCTATATCACCATCATTATCTATATCAACAGGCATCACAAAATTCCACCAACCCTTTTTATCGGTTAATATCTTTTTTGTAAAATGCCCGTTATCATTTATAAAAGCAATAATGCCGCCCCATTCCAACGAGATAATTAAATCTTTATCACCATCTTTATCTATATCAAACCAAACAGCATTTGTAACCATGCCGATATCAGATAAGCCTTTTGCATACTGATCTGTTACATCTTTAAATTTACCTGTTCCGTCATTCATTAATAAGTAAGATTGCGGTGTATCACCATAATGAAAAGGCACAGTTCTTCCGCCAATAAAAAGATCAACATTTCCATCATGATTAAAATCATAAGGCACAATGCATGATTGTGTTGAATAAACATTTGAAAATGCATCAGGCTTACGCATTAAGTTTCCCTTTCCATCGTTAAGGTAAACACGCGGCAAAAGATTGGAATCTTTCCCATAATATTCATTACCGCCGCTGGCAATTATTAAATCAGGAATATTATCATTATTCACGTCTGCCCAACACGCATCTACATCTTCATACGTGCTGTCTTTGTCAAGTGCAGGTTCTGTTATTTGCTGAAATGTACCGGCAGTTGTTTGCATAAACACAGCAGGTTTTTTTCTTTTGGCTGCGCCGATAAAAACATCATCCAATCCATCATGATTAATATCCGCAACAGCAAGTGCAGGACCTTCACTTGAGATCATGTGCGGAATTAAAGGTTCACGATCAAACTCCGGAAATTCATTTTCTGTATGTTTATAATTCAGGTTTACTTCATGCGTAATATCTTCCATGGGCATTGCAGGATTATTGCTGTATCGCAATAATTCTGCATAATTAAACAGAGGAAGACCTGCTGTATATTTTATTGTGCTGATCTTTCCTGTATCAGCTTGCCAGTTAATTTTTTGATATGAATTATCCGGCCAAATCAAAACAATTGAATCAGGTTTTACTTTATTTAAACCAATGTGTACCGGGATTTCAGAGCTTGATAAAAAACCATGCAGCGGAAATTTTTCGTACGTTCTTACATCGCTTTTTGTAAACACAATAATTTTTGAACCAATCGCATTTATGTTGTTTGAGTTGCCTTTCAATTTAAGCTCAATATAATTTTCAGTTTTATTATCATTCGATTTGTTCTCATAAATCATGGCAGCTTCATTAATATTATTCACCGCAATATCAAGGTCTCCATCAT
>JBDTLW010000462.1:0-3167 GCA_039934575.1 Parafilimonas sp.
TTATTTAATGAATACCCGAAATTATTGCCGTGGCTTTATCAACCTGCAGCGATACCAAATAATAATAAGCCTGTAAGAGATTGCCTTCAATAGTCTTATTGGTCTTATATTTTTTACGCAGTATATACCAATTATAGATGAGTTGTAATTCTGTTTTAGTATAAGTAACGCCCGTATATTTTTGAATGGTTTCTAAAAAACTATAATCAAATTCTGCAGTGGGTTCTATCATAGTGCCTTCGCCAAAATCATTCCATGTTATTAGCTGGATGTTTGCAAGATTACTGGTTTTAGCAAGGTCAAGCGTGCTTTGCAATGTGCTTGTTCCGTTGTGATCAAGTGTAAATAAAGTGTTGCCCCAACCACCCTGTGCATAAAAATCTTTAAAGCCGGGATAAGCACAGCCAAATGCTGTTGCAAGAGAGGGCGCACGGAATTGATAATAATTTTGTAACCCGGTAACATAATCTGAATATACCCATGAAAATTCGCCACTGCCTTCACTGCCGGTAACATCTCCCTGGTACCATAATGACAATAGCCTTGGTTTATTTGACAATACGGAAAACGTGCGCTGCCATTGGTCTGCAGCTTTCATAACCTGCGGACCAAAGCAAAGCACCAGCGGCTGGTTATTGATCTTTATATAATTGTTGCTGCCAAAATAATTTGATTGTAAATAAGTAAAATCCTGTTGTGCTGCAGGTATGGTATCAATGCCCGCGATTGATTTTACATACTTCAAAGTGGCGTCTTCATAACAAACAGCAAATTGTAAACCAACGCTTGGAATATGATTGAAAAGTGAATCTGTATTTCTTTTATTCAGCGGATAGTCATACACACTATGTGTCCCGTACCAGTCAACTATTACACCATCAATGCCTGCATATTTCATCAGCAACGTATGATAGTCTATTACATCAGGATCTGAACTTGCATAAGGACCAATTAAAGGATAAAACCAGGATGCAATCTGCCTGTTGCCGTTTGATAAAATAATATCAGGGTTTTGATTAGTCATGGTCCAGTGTGAACCCCATTTTCCATCAGGCGAAGTTGATTTGTTTTCAAACCAGGGCTGATAACCTACATATACATGCTGACTGTTTGTTTTTGTAACAGCCACAGGATCTAATACGGTTACTGTTACATCAGTATCTCCGTTACAATCAGTGCAGCCACCGGGTGCTGAAGTATTTTTTTTGCAGGAAAAAATAGTTAACCAGGCAATAATAATTAATGCAACTGCAAAGGTTTTTTTCATAACAGTAATTTTTTTTCTGATACCAGGACGTTTCATATTACTATTTGAAAATAATCTGTAAATAATTATAAATACCTATTCAGTTAGCAGTTCATGTTTTTGGTTTGGCAGTTAGATAATATAAACAAATGATTATACCATTAAGGCAATCACTTATCAGGCAATCCAATCATCTTACCAAATTATATCTGTAATTTATGAGTGCCTTCAACAGATAGCAGAAAAGATTTTTTATATTTAGAAGATGAAACGCTGCTGGAACAAACATCCTGTCATTTATTCTTTAAAAAGAATGTTGATAGTTATTGTCCTGATCAAATCTGTATGTCTCAATGCCCAGCAAACAGCAATAGACAGTTTAAAAACTTTAATTGCCCACACGCAAACAGATACGGGTAAAATAATATTCTATGAACAATTAGGCGATGCTTATCGTACTGAAAAAAAAATGGATTCGTGTATTTTATCTTTCAAACATGCATTGGAAATAAATGAGAAAAAGAACTACTCAGTGCAGCACCAAAGTTGGAATATGGCAGCTCTTGATTACATATTATACGAAATGGGTAATTACAGAGAGTCCATCGGGTATGCAACACGTCTTTTAATATTAAATGAAAAATTAAACGACACTGCAGGAATAGCGATGGTTAATATAGTATTTGGTCTTGATTATAAAGAATTGGGAGATTATCGCAGCTCGATTGATCATTATTTTAAGGCATATCATTTTTGGGAAATTTTTCATACGGGAAGGCATGAAGCGCCTGACAACACTTATACAATTTTATGTTTGAGTGAAGCCTACTTAAAAATGAATAAAACCGATTCAGCATTATTGTATGCACGGCAAGGTTATAAATTCGGGAAGGCGGCTTCGGATGGCGGGTACATTCTTCTTTCCGAAAGATTATTGGGTGACATTTATTTTGCAAAAGGCGAGGACGAAACGGCTTTACGTTATTATAGGCAATATGTTCCGGATTATATAAAATATAAAGAAAGAAACAGAGACCTGGGTTTTGTAATGAATAGCATGGCGAAAATTTTTCAAAAAAGAAATCAAAACGATTCTGCTGTTTTTTACGCAAAGAAGGCATTAAGCATTGCAAGAGAATATCATGACCAACAAAATATTTATGATGCGTCTAACTTGTTATATAAATTGTATGATAGCAAAAATCAAAGCAACGTTTTCACTGCCAACAAAACCGAAGACATTCCAAAAGACCATCAAGATATTTTCAGAATAAAAATTGATAATTTAAAAAGCTTAATATCATCTTCTAAAACAGATACTGCTAAAATTGATTTATATGAAAAGTTAGCGCAAGCATATCGGGATGATAAAAAGCTTGATTCAAGTATCATTACATATAAACGGGCATTGCAGATAAATCAAAAATTTAATTACTCGCCTTTGAAGCAGTGTTATAATATGAGTACAATAGATTATTTATATAATGTAACAGGCAACTATACGAAATCATTAGAATACGCCTCTAAGGTTTTGGTATTGAGTGAAAAACTTCACGATCTTCCACAGATGGCTCATGCGCATCAGCAATTTGGTTTCAATTATGTGGCGTTTGGAGATTACAGGCAAGCGCTTAATCATTTTTTTAAAGCGAAGCAACTTTTTGAACTTCATAATCATCCTGAAATTGATCTTGAAAGCCCGGCATTTGCAACTGTATATATTGGTTACATATACTTAAAATTGAACGAGCCTGATTCTGCCTTAATTTATGTACAAAGCGGTTACCAACTGGCAAGTAAAATGTCACTTAGATATGTTATTGATTATTCATTAAGAATGTTAGGAGACATTTATCTGGCAAAAAACGAAGATCAATTATCATTGAAGTATTACAGGCAATATATAAATGATTTTTATAAG
>JBDTLW010000463.1:0-3159 GCA_039934575.1 Parafilimonas sp.
GTAAATATGCGCCCTGGTAAGTTGCAGGTAAAATTCTGCCTACCGAAAAACTGTCAAGCCCGTTATTTCCAAAGTGTTTATCTGCATCTCCGTTTTGCAAAAAACGTAAGATTGCCAGCTTATAAATTTTGCCATCCTGTATAGAACCTGCCACTACAATTTTATCATTAAACACAACCATTGAAGCAGTATTGTTATTTACAATACCGATATCAGTAAGTTTTTTTTTACTTACCGAATATTGAGCATTTAAATTGATGCTTGTGAAGAGAATAAGCAGCGCGCAAGAGAATCTCATTGTTAGTTTTTTTAATGAAAAAAAGGGATACATTTCAAAACTAAACTATAAGTAAGGAAGTATTTATTATTCTTTAGCCGGGTGTAGCGCCATTCTAAAGAATCAACTGCAATTTGTTTGAGATGATTATTCTGTAGTAGTTTTTGCCAGCGCAATATTGTTGCAGTAAAAAATTCTGCGCGATACGATTTTATCGTCGCCGCGATGGCTAAGGATTTATAGCAATTAAGAACAAGATAAGATTTTTCTTTTCTGTTATTTATGCTAAAGCAACCGTTGGCGGGGACGCCAACAGAAGCACATTACGGAAGCCCGCAACAGCAGGAAATTATTTGATTGACATCACAGAATCTGCGGGAAAGGGAATAATTTTAAATGTTGTGAACATACGAAACATAATTATGCTGATAGCCGCAATACCGGAAAAAAAGAGCTTACTTAGTAAGTAACTAAAACAAAAAGTAACAAAAGAAATCTAAGAAAGTGAGGGTTAATAAAAAGACAGCGTTTATATTAGGGCTATTTGTTTGGCTGGTAGCTGTTCCCTTTGTGCATGGGGTAGTTCCTTGGCTCATTTCACTACGATGGGGTGGTTGCGGATGGGCTGAAAATCAACCTAAATTTTGGAACCTTTTAGGGCTGCTACCCGTCTTAATTGCAAGTGGTTGTCTTATTTGGGTAATGATTTTAGGTTTTGCCAATATCCCTGAACAAGCAAAGTTGGAATGGAACGCTTCTTTTTTGATTACAAAAGGCCCTTATGCATTTTCCCGTAACCCAATGTACTTGGGTGAACTGGGTCTGTGGTTTGGTTGGTCAGTTTTTTATGGCAGTGCAGCGATCTTTATTGTTTTTATTTTATTATGTGTAATTGTGAATTACGTGATCTTACCTCGTGAAGAACATTTATTGGAGAAACGATTCGGTGAAGTTTATCTTCTTTATAAAAATACAGTTCCGAGATGGTTGGGAAAATTTTGGAATAATTAAGTTCCCTTAGGAGTACGATATTAACTTATTTCTTTACCTATTTTAGGACAAGACAATCACCTATCCGAGAGCCTCTGCATTCTCGGTCAGCCTCCGGACACGAACCAAGGCGTTAGAATGATGTTGATATTTTGATAGTGAGCGGTTGGCTTGGCAGTATTATGTTTTTCATTTTTGCGATGTTGCTTTATATATTTTTTAATTTTATGGTTTCACCTAAATTTTAAATCATGAGAAAAAGACTACTTGCCGTTATTATATTGTTTGCTGTGTATTTTTCAGCAAAGGCTCAAGACGTTAATCCGCCTGCAAATATGGGCGGAGGCGAATATGTGATTGAAAAATCCGAATGCCTCTCCAATCAGCAACGCGAAAAAATTAAAGCCATGCTTAAAGCAAATGTTGCCAGATTGATAAAGGAAGGAAAATTAAATCCGGCAGCGCAATCAAAAGCCGCTTCTCCAAAATTCAAATGGCCATTAAAAGAAGTAGCTGCTTATGATTATCAATATTGCTATGGCATTTCAAATTATATTGACCACAATGCTGCTTATCCAAACCAGGTCCAGGATTATAATTGCGGCACCCGCACTTATGATAATTCAAGCGGGTACAATCATCAGGGTACTGATATTTTTCTTTGGCCTTTTTCGTGGTTGCAGGTACAACGCAAACAGGTAAAAATTGTAGCAGCAGCGCCGGGAATTATCATAGGTAAAAGCGATGGCAATTTTGATATGAGCTGCGGCTTCAACAGTAATACCTGGAATGCTGTTTACGTGCAACATGCAGATGGTTCTGTAGCGTGGTATGGGCACATGAAAAAAAATTCACTTACTACAAAAAATGTTGGCGATGCTGTGGCGCTGAATGAAAAACTTGGTTTCGTAGGAAGTTCCGGAAATTCAACCGGACCGCATTTGCATTTTGAAGTGTATGATGCAGCCAACCATCTTGTTGATCCCTGGAAAGGTCCATGTAACAATATTTCTTCATCATGGTGGAGCAAACAAAAACCTTATTATGAATCTAAACTGAATACCATACTTACACACAGCGCTCCGCCTGTTTTTCCAACCTGTCCGGGTGTGGAAACAACAAATGAAAGCGATCATTTTGTGCCGGGTAATTCTGTTTATTTTGCTTCTTATTATCATGATCAGCAGCAAGGCCAGGTAACGTCTTATAAAGTAACGAGACCAGATAACAGTGTATTTGCTCAATGGACGGGCTCGTCATCAACATACTATGAAGCATCCTATTGGTATTGGTGGTACACGCTCCCCGCAAATGCACCATTGGGCAAATGGAAATTCCGGGCAATTTTCCAGGGCGATACACTTACCAGAACTTTCACAGTAGCAAATTCTTTTGCTGCAAACAATATAAGTGAGTATAAAAAAATTTATACTGATTTCACTTTATCTCCGAACCCGGCAACCAACACTCTGAAAATTGAAATGGAAGACGGTGTTGGTTCTGTACACTATAAGATTTTTGACATCAATGGCAAGCTTTGCAGACAAGGAATAATTACAAATAATGAAAATAATATTTCGGTATCAGCATTGCAGAATGGTATTTATGGTTTACAAATTTCTGATAACAATGGTTCAATTCTATCAACCAAAAAATTTGTAAAACAATAATTTTATAATTCAGCAAAAAAGCTGTTGGTACATACGTTTCGCAGATGTACTGGCACCTTTTGATTTTATTCTCTTTTTCGAAATGTTTCTTAAGAGGAAAAACTGTACACAGTAACATTTGCGAATAGAATGCTATGAAGATAAAATAAATAGGTAGGCTTTTGTATTCCTAATGCCTCAATGTACCTGCCTGCGCTCATTGCTTTTGAGGAGACATTGCGG
>JBDTLW010000464.1:0-3158 GCA_039934575.1 Parafilimonas sp.
AAATATTATTGAACCTGATCATTATTCTTCCTCCTGCAACAGCGGGATTTGGATAGATACTTATGCCGGCAGTTGTTGCATTGATGCTGTTGGCATTGCTTGTAATACCGCCATCAGTTTGGCCGTTTAACTTTGCAACAGGTAAAGCTGTTGCTGTAAGTTGCCTCTCAAATACCAGCATAAAACGGTTGCGATAACTGTTGGTATCAGCGTTAGGCATAAAATCATAAAGTGTTGTATCGTGTAAATTTACTTTGGTTTTTGTATTTAGATATTTATCATGCAGCCATACTGAAAGACCTTTCATTTTTGCAAAATTTTGAGAAAATATTTTAAGCGTATATGGCTGCTGTTGCTTTAGGTATAACCTGTAAAATAACGTATCCCTCAATGCCGGCATTGGTCTGAATTCTATTGACAAAGTACTGTTGCCTCTTACTAATGCAATGTTCTCATAAAAATTCCAAAGCTTCACCGCATCATCTCCATCAACGGCTGCAGAAAATTTATTGTCAAAGCCTGCTGCTACGCCATCTGCAAGCGTGGAACCGCTTTCCAGATCAGACATCAGGTTTGTATAAACAACGGGAAAATTTTTCCGGGCTTTGCTGTCGAAAATATTCATTTTGGCAGGATACGCACCAGTTTTTTCAGATACAATTTCTACAGGCGATACTGTTGTATCAGTTGAAAAGTTTATTCCTGAAAAATGTTTAACAGGGTTGCTCTCAGAATTATGATCCGGAGAGAAATTTTGATTAAATGCATATAGCATAACCAAACACAGGGTAACTACACTTCGCATAAGCAATATATTTTTTCAATAGTTAATCTTGCTTATCCGTTAACGATAAGATTACTTTTTTTGAATGATCTATTCAAAAACAGAACAGCAATATTTGGCTTTAATTGGAGATCGGAGTTAAGGATTATATGTGTTGTGTGTACATATAGGATACGAACATAAACCCTTTTTTATTTGCTTTATACGCGTGTGATTATAATTTTAGCGAACGCAGTAAGTTGTTTGGTAAACGTAATAATAAAGGCATTAAACCTGCATGAAAATTGCTTTTTTTACTTAAGACGTGAACTGTCAGTTCCAGTCAATAAACCGTTTAAGGGCTTATCATCGTCAAACTCCTAAAACATAATTCCATTCAAACCTTTATCAATTGCATATTGTGTTTTAAAAGCCATAGAGCGTTCGTTGTCATAACTAAGAAGCTTCTTCAGAGCAATACATTGCTCATATATTTTCCTTTGTGACTTTGTGTCTTCATGGCAAGAAAACAGATTAAAAAAACACAAGACTTTTCCGCTTTACTGCATAGCATTTCTTGGGTCTGTTGTGTATTTTATTTGATATTCTTTTGGTGGTGTTGCGCCTAATAAATTTTGTACAAAATAATCCCAGCGTCGGCGCATCATATACAAAGAATACATACCATAACCATGATGGCTGTTTGGAAATACAATGAGGTCATAATCTTTATTTGCCTTCTCCAGCGCTTCCACTACAAGTAATGTATTTGTTGGCGGTACATTATCATCCATTAAACCATGAGCAAGCAATAGTTTGCCTTTTAAATTTCCGGCATATAGCTGGTTTGCCTGTACATCATAATTGTCAACGCCATTGGCATCTTTAGTAAGTAATCCAATATATCTTTCGCCCCAGTCATCTTCATAATTTCTATTATCATGATTGCCTGATTCTGATATGCCTACTTTAAAGAAATCAGGATACTTAAACATAGCGCAGGCTGTTGCAAAACCGCCGCCTGAATGCCCCCAGATACCTACTTTATTTGTATCAAGAAAACTATATTGCTGTGCAAGTTGCCGCACACCTGAAACCTGGTCAGGCAAAGTATTTTCAGCCATGTTTCCATAGCTCATGTCATGATAAGATTTTGAACGCAACGGGTTGCTTGTACCTTCAATTTCAACTACAATAAAACCAAGTTCTGCCAACGCTCCATCATCACCTCTTGCAGCCTGAAATGACCAACTTCCTACACTGCCGCCCTGCGGTCCCGGATAGATATAAACTATCACAGGATATTTTTTTGTTGAATCAAAATGTGTGGGTGTTATCATCAATCCATAGAGATCTGTTTTGCCATCATGCGCTTTAACGGTAATAGGTGTAAGCGGTTTCCAGCCGGTTGCTTTTAACCTGCTCACATCTGTTTTTTCAAGCGTTGTAATGATCTTGCCATCTGTATTGCGAAGCACTACAATGTTGGGTACATCGGGCTGTGAATAATCATCAACAAAATAATTATCTGATGGCGATAAAGTTATTTTATGATTACCCATTTCAGGTGTAAGTGAAACAAGATTACTGCCATCAAAATTTATTTTATACAAATGCGTGAAGTATGGATTGCCGGGTTCTTTTCCATCAGCCAAAAAATAAATTATTCTTTTCTTTTCATCAACCTTAAGCATTTTGGTAACTACCCAATTGCCTTTTGTAATTTGATTTTTCAGCTTGCCTGTTTCTGAATCATATAAATACAAATGTCCCCAGTTATCACGCTCAGAATACCATATTATTTCTTTTGTTTTTGGAAGATAACGCCAGTTAATTGCATCTTGTCCTGATTCATATTGTGTTGGTACAATTTCTTCAAACACATCTCTTATTTCACCGGTGTTTGCATTTGCAATACGGAATTTTTCTATCTTATGATCTCTTGATGTAGAAACAAACGCAAGCTCTGCGTCATTATCATTCCAGTCCACATCATCAAAAGTTCCGCTGCTTGAAACATCATCGCTTAATGAAGCGCGATGCGGATCAGCGGGCATTTGAAAACGTACAACTTTTGGCTCATCAACATTAATAATTACTCTTTCAATCATGATGATATTACTATCACCGGGCAATGGATATTTCCATGATTCAAGTTTTGGATGCCCTACATTGGTTGACACCAAATACATGTTGCCTGCCTTGCGTTCATCCTGCTGAAATGTTGCTATCTTTTTTGAATCGGGCGACCAACGCAAAATAGCGTCATCAGAATGTTTCCATCCTGCATTATCCGTTGCATAACCATAATACTGCACGCCATCTGTTGTAAGTTGTGTGAGCTTATCGGTTGCCACATCGCGTACCCATAAATTATAATCTTTTATAAATGCAG
>JBDTLW010000465.1:0-3155 GCA_039934575.1 Parafilimonas sp.
TAATTTCGAGAGATGTCTCTCCCGCCATTGCGGGATCGGCATGACGTCTCCGAAAGTTTAATTTATTTCAAACCTTTTACAATAATGTTCAGTTAACGTCATTCACATTTTTTAGCTTAACGGTTTGAGTATTAAATTTCTTCAATCATATCGAATTCTTTTCGCACAATTATTTTTACTATAATTTTTTTTGAAGTATTATGCAGAAGATAAAATAAAAGTTTACTGAAAATCTCAACCAACATGCAGGAACCAACACAATTCAAGCCTTTTGTTTCGCCGCAAACAAACATGAAAGAATTTACCGTGAAAGCAATTGTAATGGGTTGCATAATGGGTTGTTTGTTTGGCGCAGCAAATGTTTATCTCGCATTAAAAGCAGGATTAACTGTTAGTGCTTCAATACCTATTGCCGTAATTGCAATAACGATTGGAAGACGATTATTAAAAACAACAATTCTTGAAAATAACATCATACAAACAACAGGTTCTGCAAGCGAAAGCATTGCATCTGGTGTTGCATTTACACTGCCGGGTTTTTTGTTTTTATCAATGGTTGGCGGCAAAAGTGTTGGTGCTGATTTCTTCAACTATATCACTATTTTAATACTCGCAATATTTGGCGGCTTATTAGGAACATTAATGATGATTCCGTTGCGCCGTTCACTTATTGTAAAAGAACATGGAGTTCTTCCTTATCCTGAAGGAACAGCTTGCGCATCTGTTTTAAAAGCCGGCGAAAAAGGAGGCGATATTGCCAAAACAGCATTCATTGGTTTAGGGGTTGCGATGTTGTATGCATTCTTGCAAAGAGTATTACACATTATTTCTGAAGTGCCTGATTACACAACCAAACTCGGCAATAAATATTTTCCCGCAGCAAAATTCAGCGGAGAAATTACACCTGAATATTTAGGCGTGGGCTATATCATTGGTCCGCGCATTTCTGGTGCATTGGTGGCAGGTGGTGTTTTAAGTTGGTTGGTGTTTAATCCTCTATTGGCAACATTAATTCATGATCAAACTATCATTGCTTCACAATTAATAAAGCTCGGTTATTTAAAAGATTTAAATACTGCAGGCGGACCTGGCGGATGGAACCCGGCAACACATTTATTTAATGATACATCTGATGCATTGTATCGTGCTTATGTAAGACAAATTGGAGCCGGCGCAGTAGCAGCAGGCGGTTTTATTACATTGATGAAAACCATTCCAACTATCATCTCATCTTTTAGAGAAAGTATTGGTTCAATAAAAAACAGGACAGGAGCGCATACACAATTACGCACAGAAAAAGACCTGAGTTTGAAGGTGGTTTTATTCGGCAGTTTAGCATTGATCTTATTGATGGCTTTTATTCCCATGATACCAGGAGATTCTATCGGCAGCAAATTATTATTAGGTGTGCTGGTAGTAATATTCGGCGCATTCTTCGTTACCGTTTCATCACGTATTGTTGGTATAATTGGTTCGAGTAATAATCCAATCAGCGGTATGACGATAGCCACTGTAATGAGCACTTGCCTCGTATTTATTGGCATTGGTTGGAGTGGGAAAACATACGAACCGATGGTGCTTGTTGTTGGCGGAATGATTTGCATTGCAGCCGCAAATGCCGGTGCAACTTCGCAGGATTTGAAGACAGGTTTTCTTGTTGGCGCAACACCGCGTAACCAACAGATCGCTTTATTTATTGGCGCAATCGTTTCATCGCTTGTTATCGGCATCACGATAAAAATTCTTGACAAGCCAACGGCGGATATGGTTGCGCAGGGATTTCAACATGCAATTGGAACAGATAAATTTCCTGCACCACAGGCAACATTAATGGCAACATTAATTAAAGGAATTTTATCATTCAATCTCGACTGGCAATTTGTTTTTGTTGGCGTTGCATTAGCAGTAACAATGGAACTCTGCGGCGTCAATTCTTTAAGTTTTGCTGTGGGCGCTTATCTCCCTTTAAGTACAACACTGCCTATATTTTGCGGCGGCGCTATTCATTGCAGGCAGTGATAACATTGCCAAAAAATTAGAAACAATAAATCTTGAATCAAAACTTGAAAATGCAATTGGCATTGATATGTACAAACTGCTTGGTGTAATTGCTTTTGTATTGTTAGGTTTGATATTATATAAAACGGCGATGAAGAAGGGTGAAGAGATTAAAGTCTGAGACTTTATGCATGAACTGCAAAAGCAGAGAGAAGCCTCAGGCAAAAAATAGCAAGAAAGTTTTTAGAACTTAAATGTGGTTATACTGAATAATTTAGTTCTCTGTATTGCGCAACCATATTATTTAATTGCTCAATAGTAGTTTTCATTATATGATATATTGGTCTTAGCAATGAAAGTTCAAAATCTTTTTTAATTGCTTGCTCATAATTCAATTTCTCAATAGCCAGCCTTCCTTGCAAAAGTTCTATTTGTTTACGGATTTCAGTTGGACTCATGCACTTAGTTTTAAAACCACTTTGCAGCCAAATTCATACCAAATTTTAGGCTTTTAAACATATCTGGATAAAATGCATTTAGTTGTTATTAACGTGAGGCTTGGATAAGAATATGTCACCACTTCGTGGTTATTCTTTATTAATAGAACAGTAACTATAATCATAGCAGTCCTTCGGACTTGAATAACCACGAAGTGGTGAAATGTTTATAGAGGCAAATAAATGAATGATTACTGAAACCCTGAAGGGGTGATATAGTATCAAAACTGAATAAAGATTTTTTATTATTCCGAACGCAGGTTTTTATTAAGACATATCCTCTGTTTTACTTCGCTGCGCTCTTACATTATTTTTAAATATTACATTCAAATCTTCCAATCAACAACTTCATTCGCCCATTCTTTTTTATAAGCAGCAGTAATACGGATATAATTATCTGTATAACCTTCCATCATATTGTTTTTGTTATGGTCTTCAAACAAAACTTTTCTTGTTTGATTGATATGTTGCGCAGTGAAGTATTGTAGTTTTTGATAAGACAAATTGCGCAAAATTTTATTGCGCTCATGTCTTGTATGTATTGGAACAACAGCTTGTATATCGAGCGCTTTTGTATTGTCTCTTTCCGAATAAGTAAATACATGCAGGTAAGAAATATCAAGCTCATGCAAAAAATCAAATGTCTCCTGAAACTCCTTC
>JBDTLW010000466.1:0-3147 GCA_039934575.1 Parafilimonas sp.
CGGCTTGCTTTAAAAAAAATGAATGTAAGCCTTGGTTAAAAAAGATGTGGTGTATTCAGGAAATTACAGAGCAATACCGTACAAGGATGTACCAACTTTTGGATTTATATAAGAAAGATTACAATCCGGCTCTTCCTGTGGTTTGTATGGATGAAAAAAGCAAACAACTATTGGAAGACAACAGAAAGCCAATAGCTGCAAAACCAGGCAGTTATGAAAAATACGATTATGAATATAAACGCAAGGGAACTTGTAACATATTCATAGCAGTTGAACCAAAAGCGGGAATGCGTTTTGTAAAAGTTACTGACACGAGGACGAAAGCAGATTTTGCACATTTTATATTAGAATTGGTAGAAGTACATTTTGCACACGTGGATTGTATTCAGTTGGTTTTGGATAATTTAAATACCCACTTTGAAAGTTCGCTCATTGAAACGTTTGGTAAACGCAAAGCAAACAGCTTAATGAAGAAAGTAAAATTCATCTATACCCCCAAACATGCAAGCTGGCTGAACATGGCTGAAATCGAAATAAATATAATGGACAGGCAATGCACGGGAGGAAGAATTGAAAGCAAAGAAAAGTTAACCGCCGAAATAAAGAGGTGGACAAAAGACAGGAATAAAAAGAAATGCAAAATCGAATGGAAGTTTACAAGACAGGATGCAGATAAAAAATTATCGAAACACTATGTTTCATAATTAATTTGTCAATACACTAGCACCAAAATTTGTTTTGTAAGGCGATTTGTCTCTACTGAAACGTATATCACGGTTAATTCTGAACAAACATTTTCTTGCTTCAACAGCAGACAGAGTTGCATCTGTTTTGGAAAATTCATTAATTATTTTTTGAACAGAATCAATGTAATCCGCTTTGGCAGCATCATATTTTTTTCGGTTTGCATCAAACCATTCTTTGTTGTTATTTTTTGCAAGCTGTTTTAAAAACTGAAGTGTTGATGTTTGTAGCATTATGAGAAGTTGATTGGTTGATAGGTTGGATTAAGCCTTGAAAGTTTAAAAATTTTCAAGGCTTTGCGTTGTTAGGTTTCTAAAAATATCTTCTAAATTATTTCCTTCTGTTTGCAAAGAAACTATATCAAGTTGTTCTGCAACTGCAAGCTCAAGCAGTTGCCGGCGCAATTCATTTGTATCATTGGTTGATATTTTAAAACCATGATCATTCACAGCAACAACATCAATTGCTGAAGACAAATGCTGCAACTTTTCTTTATTAATTATTGTTGAAAATGCAACAGCAATCCGGTTTGATTTTGTATTCAGCCTTAATTGCTCAACGCTGCTGTCTGCAACCAATTCACCTTTATTAATAATGATAACTCGATCGCAAATCGCCTGCACTTCCTGCAAAATATGTGTTGAAAAAAGTACTGTTTTATTTTTGCCCTGTTCTTTAATTACGTTGCGTATTTCTATAATTTGATTTGGGTCAAGACCGCTTGTTGGTTCATCTAAAATTAATACTTCAGGTTCATGCAATAATGCAGCGGCTAAACCAACGCGTTGTTTATAACCTTTAGATAATTGTCCTATCTTTTTTTTGCTTTCAACAGTTAATGCTGTAAGTTCAATAACATTTTGAATTGCCTGTTTTATCCCGCCCGATGCGGGGTTTATTTTATGAACACCGGCAATAAATTGTAAATATTCTTTCACGTACATATCATAATACAAAGGATTTGATTCGGGTAAATAACCTATCTTAGTTTTCGCCTTCATCACATCTTTATCAACATCAATATTGCAAACTTTTATTTCCCCATTATCCGGTTGCAGATAACCGGTAATCATTTTCATTGTTGTGCTTTTTCCTGCACCGTTAGGACCAAGAAAACCAACAATTTCTCCCTTACTTAATGAGAAAGAAACATTGTTTACAGCTTTCTGTTCACCATATTGTTTTAAAAGATTTTTTACTTGTATTGACATGTATAAAGATTAAAACAAAGATAGAGTTTGTAATTGTGCAGCAATTTATCATTCAGTTAATAAAAAATTTTTATTCTTTGTAATGCAGAGATGTTTAATAAATTTACACCAATCAATATTATAAGCTATGGCATATCCATTTCAAATAAAATCATTGGAAGAATATAAACAGCAGTATAAAGAAAGTATTGAACAGCCTGAAGAATTCTGGGCAAATATTGCTGAAAGTTTTTTATGGAAAAAGAAGTGGGATAAAGTGCTTGAATGGAATTTTACTGACCCGAAAATTGAATGGTTCAAAGGCGCTAAACTGAATATAACAGAGAATTGTATTGATCGGCATTTAGAAACCAAAGGTGAGGAAGCTGCTATAATTTGGGAGCCGAATAATCCTGAAGAAAGGCGAAGAGTTGTAACCTATAACCGTTTACATAAAAGAGTTTGCCAGGTTGCACAAATGCTTAAAAATAATGGTGTAAAAAAAGGAGATCGTGTTTGCATTTATATGGGCATGGTTCCCGAATTGGCGTATGCTGTGTTGGGTTGTGCAAGAATAGGCGCTATACATTCTGTGATCTTTGGCGGCTTCAGCGCCCAGAGTATTTCAAACAGGTTAGAAGATGCGCAGGCAGAATATATTATTACCTGCGATGGCGCTTTTCGGGGTGAAAAAATCATACCCCTGAAAGATGTGATTGATGATGCATTGGTGGGTAATAAAACTGTAAAAAAAGTTATTGTTTATACAAGAACAAGAACGCCGGTATCCATGATTAAGGGAAGAGATATTTGGTGGGAAGATGAAATGCTGCATGCAGAAGAACTAATAGAAAAAAATGGCAAAGTTCTTTTTGAAGCAGAAGAGATGGATGCAGAAGATCCCCTGTTTATCTTATATACATCAGGCTCTACCGGAAAACCAAAAGGGGTTGTACATACCTGTGGAGGTTATATGATCTACACTGCCTATACTTTTGTAAATACATTTCAATACCAACCCGGGCAAATATTTTTTTGCACGGCTGATATTGGCTGGATAACAGGTCATAGCTATATTGTTTATGGACCGCTTGCTGCAGGTGCCACTTCATTCATGTTTGAAGGCGTTCCAACATATCCTGATGCCGGAAGATTCTGGGATATTATTGATAAATACAAAGTAAATATTTTATATACTGCGCCTACAGCAATC
>JBDTLW010000467.1:0-3145 GCA_039934575.1 Parafilimonas sp.
AACGCACAGCATCATGCACAAATACAACAGAATCTTCTTTCACTTCTTTTAAACCACATTGCACGGAATGAAATCTTGTATCGCCGCCGGAAACAATCATTATCCTGTTATGATTATTATCTAAAGAAGCAATAACTGCTTCCCCT
Organism: Parafilimonas sp.; assembly: GCA_039934575.1. Lineage (GTDB taxonomy): Bacteria > Bacteroidota > Bacteroidia > Chitinophagales > Chitinophagaceae > Parafilimonas. The sequence continues at coordinate 147 of JBDTLW010000467.1, forward strand.
TTTTGTATATGTTGTTCAGGCAAAACCAGTATGATTTTTATATCGTTGTACGCACGCAAAAATGTATCAAGTGTGTACCATAAAACAGCTCTGTTCTTTAATAATAAAAATTGCTTGGGAATAGTATTGCCCATCCTTTTACCTGAACCGCCTGCAACTATTACTGCATATTTTTTCATCAAATAAATTTAGGAATTAAGATTTGGGATTTACAATGTTTGATGTACGATGTATAATATAGCAGGATTTATTGTTTGGTAAATGTATAAGGATCATACTCCAGAAAATCATTTACTTTAATATCAACGGATACAACATCGTCTCCGTCTGTTTTAAATGTAAGCGGAAATATGCCAAAAGCAGGATTGCTGTATGTAAGCAGCCATTCATTATTGTCCATATATTTTAAAGTAGCAGTAAGATTTCTGTTGCTGAATTTTATAAGCAGGTCATTACCCATCTGTGTAATAAACATGTTTCCAAATAATGGATTGGTATAATTTCCTACATAAGCATTTAATAATAATGGGGGATTTTTATTTTTAAGTCTCGCTTTATATCCATCAATTTTATCAAGCGTTTCCTGCCGTGAATCCATAAAATTACTTAAAGCTAACTCACTAAAATTCCTGTACGGCAATCCTAAATAAGCATCAAGTATCTGGTAGCGAAGCAACTCAAAAAATTCCTGGTTATCATTATTTGTAAAAATGGCAATGCCTAAATTTTCTTCAGGTACAAAACAGGTATTGGTTACAAAACCATCTGCGCCGCCGGTGTGAGAAAATGTTTGTTTGCCGCCATAATCACTCATAAAAACACCAAGCCCATAACCATAATAATGAATAGGAAGAAATGGATTTTTACGGCTGCTGATAACGGTATTCATATCTCTTGTGCGGCGAATAGCAGGCCAGGGAATAATTTGTTTTCCGTTTGCCTTTCCGCTGTCAAGCTGCATCAATAACCATTTGGAAATATCATGCACACTGCTAACGATAGCGCCTGCAGGAGCAAGATTATCAACGTTATCATACGGCAGCAATTTCAGCTCTTTATAAAACGAATTTGTATATGGGCTTGCAGCATCCGGCATTTGCTCCATGTTGTTGCCAAGTGTATGTGTGCTCGTCATGCCAAGTGGTTCTATTATGCTGTCATACACATATACTTCCCAGGGTTTGCCGGTAACTTTTTGTATTACTTGTCCGGCTGTTAAAAAACAACTGTTGCAATAACCCCATTGCTGTCTGAAATTCCCTGTGGGTTTCAGCAAACGCATTTTATACATGATAGAATCTCTTGAATACAAAGAGTTCCAGAAAGTAAAATCGCCCTGAAAAGTTTTTGTACCCAGGTGATGCGCCAGCATATCTCTTACCGTAACAAGATCAGTTGTAGTGCTGTCATAAACACGAAAATCGGGGAAGTATTTTGTGATCTTATCATCAAGTGAAAGTTTATCATCATATTCAAGTTGTGCAAGCGATGTGGCTGTAAAAAGTTTGCTGTTGCTTGCAATCATAAACAGTGTATTCTCATCAACAGGCTCCTTTGTTTCTATACTGCGTACGCCGTAACCTTTCATTACAACTACTTTTCCATCTTTTACAATTACAATGGCAAGCCCCGGAATATCCCAGTCTTTCATGCCTTTATTTATATAACTGTTAAGACTATCTTTTATAAATGAAGGCTGGGCATTTGAACAAACAAAAATTAAAAACAAGAAAGCAGCAAGCAATAATTTTTTCATGGCAACTGATTAGCTGGCAAGATAAGGATTAGATTGAAATTGATCAGTTGAGTTTATAGCCGGTAATTAATAGCGATATTATTGCTGTTAGTTAAGAGTATGTAATGAGTATTAATTTCTTTTGTAACTGCGCGTGAGAATAGTAAACTTTGTGATGTGAATATTTTTAAAAATGCTAAAACTTTATACAAGGCTTCAACTAACATTATTCGGCATATTTAAAATCATACAGCAATGAAAGAATTTTGGGAAACCAATTTTATGGAGAAGCATGAAATGTGGGGTTTTGAACCTTCACATTCTGCTATAGTGACAAAGGATTTTTTTGCAGAGAAAGCGGTAATAAATGTGCTGATTCCAGGTATTGGTTACGGAAGAAATGCACAGATTTTCAGAGACAATGGAATGAATGTAACAGGAATAGAAATATCAAAAACGGCTATTGAGCTGGCTGGAAAACATTACGGCACAGACATGACTATTTATCACGGTTCCGTAACTGATATGCCATTTGATAATTGCAGGTATGATGGAATATTTTGCTATGCCTTAATTCATTTACTCGGCGGTAACGAAAGAGAAAAATTAATCAGGGATTGTTATAATCAACTCTCAGATAATGGTTATATGGTTTTTGCTGTGATATCGAAAGTTGCTAATACTTACGGCAAAGGCAAACTCATTAGCAAAGACCGTTATGAAATATTTCATGGAATTAAAATGTATTTCTATGACAGAGAGTCTATCAAAGCAGAGTTTGGCCACGCAGGACTATTTGAAATCAAAGAAATCAATGAGCATCAACCGTTCTTTTTAATAAAATGTAAAAAAACTGAAAAATAAAAACTGCCCATTATTATAATTCCTGCTATGTCATTAATCAATTCAAAAAAAGAAAAACAAATAAGCATTACTGATCTTGTGTGGATAAAAGAATCTGCAAAATGGCAGGCATGTTTTGAATTATATAATAAAGATTCATCCGTAATTTTTATTGCCTGGTTTGAAGAAACACAGCAACAATTGCAATCATTCTTTGCAGCGCATAATATAAATGCAACTGTAATAATATACCGCGAAGCAACCGCGCATTATATCAATAACAATCCCGTTATTTTTATTGAGCATTATCCTTTGCATAAAAAGGAAGAAGATATGTACAGTAAATTAAATCTGCAAAATGCAATAATTTATTCTTCACTTGACGAGCCTTTGTTTAACTATTTTGGCGGCGAAAAAATAG
>JBDTLW010000468.1:0-3144 GCA_039934575.1 Parafilimonas sp.
CTGCTTCTGCAACAAGAAATGTGATAAAAATATTCTTGCCTTCGTTTATAAAAACAGCGCCTGCCTGCTGCCACTGGCTTAGCGATAAACTTTTAAAAGAAAGATTAAATAAACGTGCTTGTAAATTTTCCCATTGCCAGCGATAAGAAGTTTCTGCATTGTTTAATTTAATTTCCTGCATGCCATAGATAAGCTGCATGGTAGCGGAGTTTTCTTTGCTGGCAACAGCAAATCTTTTATAATCCAGGTTACGGCGGTGCTTTAAAAAAAAGCGTATCCATAAAATATATAAAATGCTGGTGCCAACAAAAATGTAAAACACATTGCTGTTATAAATTAAAAGCACAATAGAAAAGACAATGATATTAATAAATGAAAATGCAGTGGAAATCGCCGTGCCGGTAAGAAAATTTTCTATGCGGTGCTGGTCTTGAATGCGCTGCAGAATATCACCGGTTTGTTTGGTATCAAAAAAAGATAAAGGCAAACGCATCAGCTTCATCCAGAAATCTGATAACAATGAAATATTTATTCTGGTGCTGATATATAATAAAATGCGGCTGCGTATAAACTCAACCACCGTTCTGCTGATAAACAACATGCATTGTGCAATAAGAATGATATAAATGAATTGCAGGTTATGCGTGTTTATACCAACATCAATTATGCTTTGTGTAAGGAATGGAAAAATAAGTTGCAGCAGGCTGCCCAACAACAAGCCAAGAAATAATTGGATGATAAATTTTTTTTGTTGCTTTAGGTAGGTTAATAAAGTGTTCCAGCCGACCTCACCCCTTCCCCTCTCCAAAGGAGAGGGATTATCATCACCTTCTTTATAAAAGTTGGGTGTGGGTTCTAAGAGTAAGGCAATACCAAGATTTGTTTTTTCATTTGATGTGCTTATCCAGTTTTTAAGAAAATCTTCTTTTGGTAAAGTAATTATTCCTGCTGCAGGATCAGCTATGATAAATTTATTTTTGCGAATACTTTTTACCAATACTATAAAATGATATTGGCTCCAATGCAGAATTGCAGGCAGTGGCGCTTCATTTATTAATTCTTCAAAAGAAATTTTTACGCCTTTTGCCCGAAAGCCAATTTTTTCCGCAGCTTCACTCATGCCCAGCATGGAAACGCCTTGCTTGCTGTATTGTGATTCGTATCTCAGGGTATTCAGAGAAACAGTTTTGCCGTAATGTTTTGCAACCATCCGTAAACAGGTTGGTCCGCAATCCATGCCATCTAATTGTCTGTAGAAACTAAACATCAGCTTTTATTATCTATTATTTGCAAAAGACTTGTGTAACATTTTTCTTCGGAAAAATTAGACTGTGCATATTCAAAAGCATCATCGGAAATTTGTTCCCTTAAATTATAATCTTCAATAAGATCAAAAGCCAATAAATATTCTTCCCGATTATCTGCTATTAAAAAAGCTTTTGATGCACCATCTTCCATTCCGGAGGCTCCATGTGTTGATGTGATCAATGGTATTCCATAACCTAATGCTTCCACATTTTTTATTTTCAAACCTGCTCCGCATCGTATCGGGTTTGTAATTACATCTGAATTATTGTATGCCTTATCTAAATCTTCAACAAAACCATGAAAGATGATATTATCGTCAGAAACATTTAATGCAGATGAAAAGCCCTGACAAACATTCCCATAAACATTTAATACTAAATCATGCTTTTTGTATATGTCATTCCAAACATTATTTATAAACCATTTTAAAGCATCTATATTGGGGGCATAAGGGCTTGCTATATACCCAACATTTTTTGCTTTCTTACGAATCTTTTTCTTTTCTAAAATAGCAGGATGCTGAACCACTAATAAGTTGGCAGCGCCAATTTCTTTTGCAATATTTTCAAAGTCTGTTTTTTGTATTAGAATAATGTAATCATAGCATTTGTAAATATTTATTTCTTCTTCTTTACTTATTACTATTCCATCATCTTCTACATTAAACTTGCGGAAACTTTCAATCCTGTTATAAACAATATCATGCGTATCAAGAAGCGTTATAGTATTGCCTGGTAAATATTCAAGAACCATTGACAATTCTATATATTCAACTAAAGCAAAATCAAAAAATTTATCTTTTATGAAATGCTCAAATATTTCTTTGCATTCTTTAAAAGTAATGGCAGCTCCGGTGCCCGCAAATTCAAATTCTATTTCCGGAAAAATTGTTTTCAGTAAAATTGTTTCATCTTCTTTTTCACAACCGGCAAAGAAAATAGTGATCTTAATTTTATCTTTAAAATAATTAACTAAAGAGCTTATCCTGCTTCGGTGACCTGAACCTTTTTTCCAAAAGTCAACATACGTAATTATTAAAAGCGTTTTGTGCATGATGGTTAGTTGAGCATTTCATTATATGTTTTAACCTGCTAATTTTTGATGATTAATCATATTGATTATGTTATGCTCAAAAAGCTTCACATCAATAATATAATCTCCTTCAAAATAATCTTCCTTTCCGTGCGTACCACAACTTTGATGATAGTAATTAATTCCTAACGCTTCTGCCATATACCAAAAAAGAAAACTTGGATGGTCAAGTTCATTTGTCTTATTCTTATGCAATTCCAAAAGGGAAGTATCTTTTTCCATAAATAGCATGTTTGTTAAACCGGAGCCATGTGTACCTACCAAGTATTTTACATTAGAGAAAATAGCAACCTGTTCAAGAAAAGAATGTTTTTCAGGATAGAATATTGTAAACCCATGTTTGCAAACAATCTCTAAAATTTCTTCTTCATTTATAACTTTTCTCCTGCTTGCTAATTGACGGCTTATATACAATTTATCAATTTTTTCAACAGGTATTTTCTTTTGATGACGAACATACTTTCTGTAAAAGTTTCTTACCTGTTTTAAATGAAGCGTATTGTAAGCGTCACAAATAGGTTTTATTTGGGGGAGACATAAATTTTTTACCAGGAGGCTTTTCCCATCAGGTATGTAATAAATATTTTTTAAAGCAAAGAGGCTGTCTCAAAAGGTCAGCCTTTTTTTATTTTCAAAAAAGCAGGTATGTTTATTCACAAAGGAAGTGTAAAACTTTCGCAGTTAGGATCTGCATCAGAGCAGGAGGCATGATTGTCTAAGGCAGTATGGTCAGGAATAACAAAG
>JBDTLW010000469.1:0-3136 GCA_039934575.1 Parafilimonas sp.
TTTCAAAGATGGGAGGCAAGTCAAATTTTGCGGCAACCCAGGTGCCGATATATGCACCTATAAAACCAACAACTATAGATGCAAGGCATCCGCTCAGATTATAAATGCTTTCATCTGGCGACGAGACAAACGGATAATGATGACAACGATCCTAACAAACTTTATACTTAATTAAGTAGCAGTGCTTTTAACCCATTTTTAAAACCTGCTGTATTCCTTACGCGTTGGTAGCACTTCTTTAGGTGGTTCAATATCCTGCACAAATAGTTTAAAGGCAGCATTACAACTACAATTCGACTGATATCAATTCTTTTCCAAGATTATGTATTGCGGTCTCTATTTTTTTTACTTGAATAGGTCGGGGTTTTTTTAAGCCGGAAGCATAATGTTGAAATTGTTTTTGATTTATTCCAGTCATGCGTTCCAAAGCTGCATTTGTAAAAATTTTTTTGTAAAAATTCAGAAAACTTTCCGTGTCAAATTTGAAAACAACTTCGTAATCTCCTTTCAAAATATTAGGTATGTTTTCATTTTGGTTATATTTTTTTAATAATTCAATTCCATTCAAAGCAGATTGTTTAGCTTCCTCAACAGTACCCCCCTGACCATATATTCCAACTACATTCTCTGCATAAGAACTGAATGAATCACCGCTTCGTTCAATAATAATTTTTATTTTTTTTGTTTTAGGATTCATCTTTTTTGCTTTATATGTTTTTTGTTCCTTGTTCATTTATATTTATTCAATTTATAGGCCTTAAACACATGGGCTGAGTTAATAAATATCTCATCTGTTTAAAGTGACAATTTAAGTTTGACATTAAAAAATTCTGTAAGCCCGATTTTTATTATTTAATCAGCATTTCCTTTCTCATCTTGTTCTCAAGACCCTTTCCTAACTCTTTAGCTCCATGAAACGGAACAGGATATGTTTGTCCGTCTTTTTCATAAATATAATGGCTACCCTCAGCTTTAATAAACCTCCATCCATTCTTTTTAACTAATCTGTGAAATTCTGAACTTTTCATTTCTTTTTATTGTGCAATCCATTCTAATTCCTCCTTTGTTTATCTATTTGATTAATATTAAATATTTAAAACAAAGGTAGTATTTTTACTACCATATTTCAATTTTATCTTTAAACTCATTTCAATAGAATTACCATTAATAACGTATTGTAAAGGTGCCGCTTGATGGCATGTACCTTTAAGCTTTTCTACTATCCAGCCTCAACAATAAGTTTGAAAAATAAACTCAATCCTTTCCCGTAAAAATCTTTCTCAGCAAAGCCACAATGAATGTAAAAATTGCTGAACCAATTACTGCCCAAACAACAGGAAAAGGATGACCCTGAATTGTAATTTCAAAGATGGGAGGCAAGTCAAATTTTGCGGCAACCCAGGTGCCGATATATGCGCCTATAAAACCAACAACTATAGATGCAAGGCATCCGCCCAGGTTATAACCTGCAATTGATTGTCCGATTCCGCCGCATATAGCAGCTATTAAAAGGAGTACTAAAAATCCTATAAGTGTCATGGTATAAAAATTTATCTAAAAGTAAAATTATTTTGGTTGAATAACAGCTTATATTTTTTATTGCATTCCTTTATCAGAAACAATCTGTATTTGTTTTAATTATCTTCATGCTTAAATAAATTTTAAAATGAAAATTGCACGATTGCTTTTGATTTGTTTACCTTTTTTATTTCAGTCTTATAAAGCAGATAATAGCTCAGTTAAAATAAAAAATAAACAATGGGTCAGTTTGTTTAATGGAAAAGATCTTAATAACTGGATACTCAAAATAGTTGGTTATAAAATGGGCGAGAATTTTGGCAATACTTTTCGTGTAGATAATGGAATATTAAGCACGCGGTATAATGCGTATGATAGTTTCAACAATCGCTTTGGCGCTTTGTATTACAATAAAAAATTTACCAATTTTAAATTAAAGGTTGAATACAGATTCGTTGGACAAACAACGCCGGGCGCACCTTCATGGGGTTATAAAGATGGAGGCATTCAATATTTTTGCCAGCCACCTGAAACCGTTAGTATTAATCAGCCTTTTCCTGTTTGTCTTGAATATAATTTGTTAGGCAGTAATGGCAAAGAAGAACGCGGTACCGGTGAAATATGCGCTTCAGGAATGTATGTTGAAATTAATGGAAAGAGAAACACTTCTTATTGCACGCAGCCAACTGTAAAAAAAGCTTTTGATGGCGATGAATGGATAACTGCTGAAATTGACGTGCATGATGGAAAGATAACGCATTATGTAAATGGTGAAGAGATAATTCATTTTGAAAACCCACATTATGATTCAGCAAATGCGATAGCCAAACAATTTATTACAGCGGGGAATGATCTTGTACAAAGCGGTTATATTTCTCTTCAATCAAATAGTCATCCAATGGATTTCAGAAAGATCGAGATCATGGAATATTGAGACTTATTTATAAGTTTCAAGGGTAAGCAGGAAGTTTTTCTGTTACGGAAATACAAAGGCATTAGTTGTATTGTTACAATCAAAATTTTATTACACAAAAACCTGGTTTAATATCAACAAAATAAAACAACAAAATGCGCTTGCTTATTTGAAAGAACTGCATAGTTATTTCAACCCCATTTTTAAAACGATATCCTGAAATGCCGGTTCTTTATGCAGTGAATTCCAGACAGGGGATACGTTTAAATATAGAAGCCAACTGAATTCTTTTTTATTATATGCATCTTGAATGCACTGCAACGCTTTTTTATTATCCATCATAAATACATAATACGTTGCGAGCGTTTCATTATCTAAATGTGTGGCAGCGCCGTTGTCTGTAAGAAGATTTTGCAATTTTATTTTATCATGATTGCATACAGCATTCCAAAATTCATAATCATTTAAAAAGCCTTTATTGAATGTTGCATAATGCAGAACAGAATCTTTTTGACCAAGCCAATAATGGCATTGTGTTTTGTAGTTATAAAAAAGTTGGTTGTTGTCAGGAAAACGGTTTATAGAATAATTAAGCACATTAATAGCCTCCTTATATCTGCCCGCAAATTCAAGTATCAATCCTTTATTTGACCATATCCTTTCAGAGAAAGGTTCAAGCTCAATAGCTTTATCTATATGCGCAAT
>JBDTLW010000470.1:0-3111 GCA_039934575.1 Parafilimonas sp.
GGGCTTTCTGTAAATTCTTTTATTGAATTAAGCAACTCCTGCACGTTCTCATATCTGGCCAAACCTTCGGTGCTTTTATCATTAAAAAGTTCTTTGATAAAACTTGTATGCTTGCCAACCTGCACGGCAACATCATACGCATTTTTTTCTTCAAGCATGCTTTGAAAATAACGTATCATCGTTACAAAATTCTGCATCACTTCAAGTGTTCCTGCTTTAAAACCAAACTCTGCTGCGCGATTCAGCACTTGCCAAAATGTTATGTTTTGTTCATTGGCATTAATAACAATCTTTTCTATTGATGTTTTACCAATGCCACGCACAGGATAATTAATAATTCTTCGTAATGCTTCTTCATCTCTTGTGTTTACGATGACTCTTAAATAACCAAGAAAATCTTTTATTTCTTTTCGCTGATAGAAACTGATACCACCATAAATTCTGTAATTAATCCCCATGCGGCGCAGGCTTTCTTCATACGCGCGGCTTTGTGCATTGGTGCGGTAAAGAATAGCAAAATCTTTATTGTAATAATGATTGCGCAGCTTTTGCTCTTTAATTGTATCCGCTACATATTTGCCTTCCTCATTATCCGTCATCGTGCGCACGAGTTTTATTTTTTCACCATGCGCATTTTCTGTCCATAGTTCTTTTGGCAGTTGTCCTTTATTGTTTTTTATGATCTCATTCGCAACATTTAAAATGCTTTGTGTACTTCGATAATTTTGTTCAAGCTTTATCACTTTTACATCATCATAATCTTTTTGAAACTGTAAAATGTTTTCAATTGTCGCTCCGCGAAAACTATAAATACTTTGCGCATCATCACCCACAACACAAATGTTTTCATGTACAGCAGCAAGCAGTTTTGTTATTTGATATTGAACAGGATTCGTATCCTGGTATTCATCAATCAAAATATATTTAAACTTATGCTGATACTTATGCAGCACTTCAGGAAAATCGCGCAGCAGTTCATACATCTTAAATAAAAGATCATCAAAATCCATAGCGCCGTTTTTAAAACAACGCGCCTGGTAAGCTTTATATGCCAATGCTATTGCAGGGCGATTGGTGCGCATATCTTCCTGTTGCAAATAATAATCATTTGCATATTCATCTGGCCCAACCAATGCATTTTTTGCAGATGAAATTCTGTTGTGAACAACATTTGCTTTATATAATTTATCATCAAGATTTAATTCATTCACTACGGTTTTTATAACCGAACGACTATCATCTGTATCATAAATAGTAAAGTTGTTTGGATAACCAATGCGTGGCGCTTCTGCTCTTAAAATTCTTGCAAACACACTATGAAAAGTCCCGATATACAAATTGCGCGCTTCTGTGTTGCCAAGAATTTTTTCAACACGGTTCTTCATTTCTGCAGCCGCTTTATTGGTAAATGTCAGCGCAAGTATGTTGAATGAATCCACGCCATGCGCCATTAAATTTGCTATGCGGGTGGTAAGCACTTTTGTTTTGCCGCTGCCAGCACCGGCAACTATCATTAATGGTCCGTTGATGTGTATTGCTGCTTCGCGTTGAGGTTCGTTCAATCCCTTCAGATAATCCTGCATTGGCGCAAGTTAAAGAATTGATTTTCGCTGCCCTAAATGGAGCAAATAAATTTATTGACAGCCCGGAATCGAACGATAAAAGGAAAATTCTCAGCGTTTAAATATTTGCTGAATTCTTTTTTATTGTTTGATGTTTCTTTATGTAAAATCTGACAAGAATTATTAAAAAAGAAAACCAATTTTATGCAACAGGAAATTTTAGTAGTACTGCATAGCTCATTTGCTTATAGTAAATTGAAGAAAATAAGTCAAGAAGAAAATATAAATTTTTTACAACAGGAAAAACCTGAAGAAGCTTGCGCAGGTTTTTTGATACGGGAATTATTACCGGATGTTTTCAACCCTGAACCCAAAAAACAAACGTATTTATCGCAATTGCATCCGGGATTTTATTTTCTGCAACAGCAACATGAAGAATTACCTATTCATGTTGATAAATGTTTCTCTATAAATCCGCAGAATTTTATAATCACCTGTTGTTATAATTAAATTGAAAAAATATTCTGTTTATTTGTTACATAGTTTTATAAATTGTTTGCTATGTATCAAAGAATATCTGCTTTCATACTTTTTATTTTTTTGTTTAATGGGTTACATGCGCAGCAAAAAACTTATTGCAATCCCATTAACATAGATTATGGTTTTACACCTATCCCAAACTTTTCTGAACAGGGAAAACATCGTGCAACTGCAGATCCCGTAATTGTTTTATACAAGGATAAATATTTTTTATTTTCTACAAATCAATGGGGCTATTGGTGGAGCACAGATATGCTGCACTGGAAATTTATTCCGCGTAAATTTTTAAAACCTGATGCAAATGTGTATGATGAATTGTGCGCACCTGCAGTTGTTGTTTTGCATGATACAATGCTGGTTATCGGTTCAACATATACACAAGCTTTTCCTTTATGGATGAGCACAAATCCAACTATTGACGATTGGAAATATGCGACTGATTCATTTAAAGTTGGCGCATGGGATCCCGGATTTTTAGCAGATGGCGATAACAAGTTATACATCTATTTCGGCTCAAGCAATACCTATCCAACTTACGGACAGGAGATTGACCGCAAAACACTTCAACCCATTGGTGAACGCGTTCCGTTATTGCATTTGAATGATACGATACACGGCTGGGAACGTTTTGGTGAATATCACGACAATACATTTTTAAAGCCTTTTATTGAAGGCAGTTGGATGACAAAACACAACAACAAATATTACCTGCAATACGGTGCGCCGGGCACAGAGTTCAGTGGTTATGGCGATGGTGTTTATGTTGGTGAACATCCGCTTGGACCATTTACCTATCAAACTCATAATCCATTTTCATTTAAGCCGGGCGGTTTTGCAACAGGTGCCGGTCATGGTGCAACATACCAGGATGTGTATGGTAATTGGTGGCACGTAAGCACGATGATCATTAATGTAAAAAATAATTTTGAGCGACGTATTGGAATATGGCCTGCAGGTTTTGATAAAGATGATATTTTATATTGCAATACAGCGTTCGGCGATTATCCAA
>JBDTLW010000471.1:0-3100 GCA_039934575.1 Parafilimonas sp.
CTCTATAAATACAACCTGCGCTTTGTTGTTTGGTGTTCTGTTTAAAGTAGAATCAGCCATTGCTGCAATTTTATTTTTATCAAAAGAAGCGATAGCCATTTGCAAACCAAAATCAAAAATGCGGTCAACATTTCCTTTTGAAAAATATTCAAGTCCGTAAGAAAACCAATTTGCCTGTTCTGCTGTAAAAATTAAATTTGGATTTACTTTTTTTAATTGTGTAAATAAAGGTGTCCAGAAATCTTTAAATAAATCTGCAAGTTGCGGTTTGTTATCAAGCGTATCCATCATGTGGTCAAGGCGAAAACCATCAACACCATCATCAAATTTTCCATCATGGTTTGGATCAGCAAAATATGTAAACAGCTTTACATTATAATCAAGCACGTTTTTACTTTTAAGATTTACCGTGGTAATATTTCTGTATGTATTATCATAACCTGTTAACCCGTTTATTCCAAAAATAATTGTTGCAGGTTTTGTATGCGCTGCATCATCATACAAAATATAATCGCTGTATTTTGAATTGAGATTATTATAAGAATCTTTCCACCACAAATGATCTTCCGTTACATACTGCGTCTCCATGTCAAGATAAATTTTCATTCCATGCTGATGAACCGCTTTTACAAGATGTAAAAAATCCTGCATCGAACCATATTCATCATCTATCTTTTCAAAATCGCCTGCAAAATAATTATGGTAATAAACAGATTGATATAACGGCAATAATAGGATAGAGGTAACACCTAAATTCTGTAAGTAATCAAGCTTTTTAATTATACCATTTAAGTCGCCTTGCAAATCGCCGTTGCTATCATAAAAGCTGCGCTGAAAAACATGATAGATAACTTCAGGTTTATCATTCGTTTCATGGGTTTTATTTTGAGCAAAAGAATCAGAACTAAAAAATAGCAACATCAACAAAACAGAAGCGGATAATTTCATACAGCAGATTTTCAGATATAAAAACGCTTTTAGAATAAGTTCAGAGTAACAAATTTATTTCATAAAATATCTGCGGCAATTGAAATTTTGTCCGCAATCATTTGCGGCTATATCTTTGCACATGGCAACACTAATTAACACTTCTAAGCAAAACCGTTTTTTTGGTGAAGGTTTAACCTTCGATGATGTTTTATTAATACCGGCTTATAGCCAGGTTCTTCCCCGCGAAACGGATATTTCCACAAAACTTACAAAGTCATTAACGCTGAATATTCCTATGCTGTCTGCGGCTATGGATACAGTTACAGAAGCAAGTCTTGCCATGGCATTGGCAAGAGAAGGCGGCGTTGGTATTCTGCATAAAAATATGACCATTGAAAAGCAGGCTGAAACAGTAAGAAAAGTTAAGCGCAGTGAAAGCGGATTGATAATTGATCCCATTACCTTGCTGGCTGATGCAACCATTGGCGATGCACTGAAACTGATGAAAGAAAATAAGATTGGCGGCATTCCCATTATTGATAAAAATAATACGCTGGTAGGAATTCTTACTAACCGTGATCTGCGTTTTGAAACAGACAAGAAGAAAAAAGTAAATGAGGTGATGACAAAAGAGAATCTTATTACAGCCCCTGACGGAACAAATCTTAAGAAGGCAGAAATAATTCTTCATAAATATAAAATTGAAAAATTGCCGGTAGTAAATAAAGCCGGAAAACTAATAGGGCTTATTACATATCGTGATATACTGCAACTGAAAAATTATCCCAATGCCATAAAGGATGCATTTGGAAGATTACTTGTTGGGGCTGCACTTGGCATTACTAAAGACATCTATGAAAGAGCAGCCGCATTAATAGAGGTTGGTGTAGATGTGGTTACACTGGATAGTGCGCATGGCCATCACAAAGGCGTAATAACAGTATTAAAAACATTAAAGAAAGATTTTAAAAAGCTACAGGTTATAGCGGGCAATATAGGTACGGCTTCGGGCGCAAAAGCGTTGGCAGATGCAGGCGCAGACGCGGTAAAAGTTGGTATAGGCCCTGGCTCTATTTGCACCACAAGAATTGTGGCAGGCACGGGTGTTCCTCAATTAACTGCCATTATGGAAGCGGCATACGCGTTGAAGTCTTCAGGAGTTCCGTTAATTGCTGATGGAGGCATTAGATATACCGGAGATATGGTTAAAGCTTTAGCCGCTGGTGCAGATACGGTGATGATGGGCAGTGTGTTTGCAGGAACAGAAGAAAGCCCTGGCGAAACAATAATTTATGAAGGCAGAAAATTTAAAGAATACAGAGGCATGGGAAGCATTGCTGCAATGGCGCAGGGCAGCAGCGATCGCTACTTTCAGGATGTGGAAGATGATATCAGAAAATTTGTGCCTGAAGGTATTGAAGGGCGTGTGGCTTATAAAGGTTATTTGAGTGAAGTAGTAGCTCAATTTACAGGAGGCTTGCGTGCCGGTATGGGTTATTGCGGCGCTAAAACTATAACTGACCTGCAAAAAGCAACCTTTGTAAAAATTACCAGTGCAGGCATGCGCGAAAGTCATGCGCATGATATTGAAATAACAAGAGAGGCGCCTAATTACAGCAGGAATTAAATCGTATTACAGAAAGACTTTGTTCAAAATAATAATGTGACTAATCAAATATCTTATCAAATTTTGTTCATGGAAAAATTTGAACGTAAATGGTATGGTAAAGCATTTCTTCCATTTAACCTTGATGGAGAAACTGAAGTAAATGACTTTAATTTTTTTGGAATTACATACGACAGGAAAAAAGATAATTGAATTACGATTTTAGCTTGTCTTGTTTCTCCATTCGTTTAGATGTTGGTGTATAATTTTTTGCTGATCAGCATTTAAAATATCCATTATTTTTTGCTTTGCCTGTTGGCGGTTAGCACGCATATCGTCTTGCATGTTATCACCACTTTCATCTTTAAGATCATGCCTTTCGTCACGTAAATCTTTAAAGATCTCTTTTATTTTTTGCTCCTGGTCTGCAGATAAATTTAATTCAGGTTTGGCTGCTTCAAATATTTGTCTTAAGCCGCCTTTGTGTTCACCGCCGGTGGGTTTATCAAATAGTCCCATAGTTTTATTTTTTAATTGAAGTTATAAATGTTGTAGCAATATTGA
>JBDTLW010000472.1:0-3098 GCA_039934575.1 Parafilimonas sp.
ATTTTCTTATAACACAGCAGTAAGTGCATTCATGGTTTGTGTAAATGAATTGAGCGATCTCAAATGTTATAAGAAAGAAATTCTTGAACCGTTGGTGATTATGTTATCATCTTATGCGCCGCATATTGCTGAAGAATTATATCATGTTCTTAATGGCTCCCTCTCCTTTGGAGAGGGCAGGGGTGAGGTCTCTGTGTTAGATGCCGCTTATCCAACATTCGATGCAAAATATTTGGTTGAATCAACAAAAGAATATCCAATCAGTATTAATGGTAAGCTTCGTACAACATTGAATATATCTTTAGATGCATCAGAAAATGAAGTAAAAGAAATTGTGTTGCAAAATGATAAAGTGAAAAAATGGCTTGATGGTAAAGAACCAAAGAAAATAATCTTCGTAAAAAACAGGATGGTGAATGTTGTTATATAAATCTTGATTTATTGCCATTTTCTTTTGGAGAAACCCGCCTTACGTCAGACAGGCGGTTGGGATGAGGTCTTATTATTGTTTCTTTGCAACTCAAAAAAAATTGAATGCTTGTTATAGGCTTAATTCGTGAAGGTAAAATTCCGGCTGATAACCGCGTGGCGCTTACACCTGCACAATGCAGATGGTTATTAAAAAATATAGAGTGTAAAATTTTAGTGCAGCCTTCTGATAATCGCTGCTACTTAAATAAAGAGTACGCAAGATCGGGTGTTGAGTTGAAAGAAGATCTTTCAGAGGCTAACCTGTTGCTGGGTATAAAAGAAGTTCCGGTTGATATGTTATTGCCTGGTAAAACATACATGTTTTTTTCGCACACTAAAAAAAAGCAGCCATACAATCAAAAACTGATGCATGCAATGGTTGATAAAAGAATTACGCTGATAGATTATGAATGTCTGGAACATGAAGATGGTCAGCGTATAATTGGCTTTGGGTTTTTTGCAGGCATTGTGGGTGCACACAACGGCTTTATGGCTTATGGAGAACGCACCAAAAAATTTAAACTGGACAGGGTATATGAGCAAAAAGATTACCGCGAATTAATTCATACATACTTTGGTTTAAAATTGCCGCCAATAAAAATTGCCGTTACCGGCAGCGGACGTGTGGCGCATGGTATTGCAGAAATTATGAACCTGATGGATGTGCAGGAAGTGGATGCAGATGAATATATGGCGAAACAATTTTCGTATCCTGTGTATGTACATTTGAAAGGTGCAACATTATACACGCACAAAGAAAAACGCACGTACTCAAGAGAAGATTTTCATACAAATCCTCAGAACTATGAATGCTTGTTTACACCGTATTGTTTTCAAACAGATATTTTAATGAATGGTGTTTATTGGGATAAAAATATTCCGCGCCTCTTTGAAACGGATGATATAAAAAATGATGCTTTCCGCATTCAAACTATTGCAGATATTACAGATGACGCTTTTGGAAGTGTTCCAATTAATTTAGGGGATTGCCCCATGAATGATCCTGTGTATGGTGTAGATAAAATGAGTGGCGAAAAAACAAAACCTTATATCAGTACAAGCATTGATGTAATGGCAGTTGGTAATTTGCCAAATGAATTGCCAAGAGATGCCAGCCGTTTTTTTGGCGAACAATTAATAAAACATGTATTGGGTGATTTTTTAAAAGGCAGCACCATCATTGAAAATGCAACTATTTTAAAACAAGGAAAACTTACATCAGATTTTGAATACTTAAAAGATTATGCATACTGATTGCATAACAACATACGTATATAAATTTTCATGTGTTTATTTTTCGTTTTTTTTAATTGCCACATGGAATTCGCCAAATAAACATTTTTCGCTTGGTTTGAATTTGATTCTAATGGCTCATTTCATAAAAAATTAAGAAAAGCTAAGGTTGTAAAAAGCTGATATCCTTCATCATCCGCTCATCCATTTAAGATAATATTTTCATTTTTCAGCTTATCTTTATACAGAACAATTAACATCATGTGAAAAACAAAAAACCCCAAACATCATTTTCAGGAAATATATTTGAAAAAGGTTAGCAGCTACAAATTCCAAAACAATTTATTTACAAAAACGATTACCATTGACAGAAACAATCATCAACCTCGACACACTAAATCCCATAGAATTCTTCGGCGTAAACAACAAGAAACTTGATATTCTCAGAAAAAAATTTCCACTGCTGAAAATACTTTCAAGAGGAACGCAGTTAAAGATCAGCGGCTCGCCGGAACAGGTGGAATCAGCCAAAGAAAAAATTGATCTCGCTATTCAATATATGGAGCGTAACGGCGACATGAGCGAAAATTATTTTGAGCAAATTCTCGGTGGTGATGATGCTGAAACCATTGACAATTTCATTGATAAAAACCCGAATGAGATTCTTGTTCTCGGGCCAAATGGAAAAACAGTCCGTGCAAGAACCGTTAACCAAAAAAGAATGGTAACTGCTGCCGATACAAACGATATTGTATTTGCTGTTGGACCTGCGGGTACAGGTAAAACATATACTGCAGTTGCCATTGCAGTGCGTGCTTTAAAGAACAAGCTTGTTAAAAAAATTATTTTAACGCGCCCTGCTGTGGAAGCAGGTGAAAGCCTTGGCTTTTTGCCCGGAGATCTGAAAGAAAAAATTGATCCTTATTTGCGTCCTTTATACGATGCGCTTGATGATATGATACCTGCTGATAAGCTCGGTTATTATATGAGCACACGCACTATTGAAATTGCGCCGCTGGCATATATGCGCGGTCGTACACTGGATAATGCATTTATAATTCTTGATGAAGCGCAGAATGCAAACGACCTTCAATTAAAAATGTTTCTTACGCGTATAGGGCCAAGTGCAAAAGCAATTATTAACGGCGATCCGACGCAGATTGATCTTCCAAAAAATCAGC
Organism: Parafilimonas sp.; assembly: GCA_039934575.1. Taxonomy (GTDB): domain Bacteria; phylum Bacteroidota; class Bacteroidia; order Chitinophagales; family Chitinophagaceae; genus Parafilimonas. The sequence continues at coordinate 2,886 of JBDTLW010000472.1, forward strand.
GAAGCGGTTTAGATAAAGCTATGCGCATTCTTAAAAATATTAATGGTATAGCACAGATAGAATTAGATGAAGAAGATGTGGTACGCCATCGTTTGGTGAAAGCAATTATTAAAGCTTACGATAAAGAATATCATAAAGAAATGCAATCATAAAATTTTGTATAAAAATAAAAAGCAGGTTGCGAGACCTGCTTTTTTATGCTTTTACGATTAG
>JBDTLW010000473.1:0-3095 GCA_039934575.1 Parafilimonas sp.
GGTTCAATTGAAAATATTGGTTTGATAAGAGCCGGCAGCATAAAATCTTTTGATGATTTTTCAAAAGCGGAAGATGAAATAAAATTTATTGAAAAATATAAAATACAACCGCTGTTTATTACAGACAAAAATTATCCGCAACGTCTATTGAATTGTTATGATTCACCAACCATGTTATATTATCGGGGCAATACAGATCTGAATGCTTCAAAAATTATCAGTATTGTTGGCACAAGAAGCAATACAGATTATGGCAAGCAAATAACAGAGAAATTAGTAAGTGAATTAAAAGATTTTAATGTTTTAATTGTAAGCGGGCTTGCTTTTGGTATAGATGCTATTGCACATAAATCTGCTTTGCAAAATAATTTGGAAACTGTTGCTGTGCTTGCCCATGGGCTACAGACAATTTATCCGCATCAGCATAAAACATTGGCAAAAGAAATAGTGCAACAAGGTGGTTTGCTTACTGAATCCAGAAATGGTGAGAAGCCTGATAAACATAATTTTCCAAAGCGCAACCGTATAGTTGCTGGGATGGCTGATGCAACAATTGTAATTGAAACTGCCGTTAAAGGCGGCAGCATGATAACCGCAGAGCTTGCCAATAATTATAATCGCGATGTATTTGCATTGCCTGGCAGGATAACTGATTCAAAAAGTGCAGGCTGCAATTACCTTATCCAAAACAACAAAGCAGTTCTTTTTACGGATGCAAAAGAATTAGCAGAAAGCTTAGGCTGGCAAACAAAAAAAGTAAACAAAAAATTACAAAAAGAATTATTTATCGAACTGAGCGATGATGAAAAAATAATCATCAATATTCTTAAAGAAAAAGATACCACCGCTATTGACGAAATAAATATGCGCAGCAATCTCAGCAGCAGTTCTGTTGCAGCAGCCATTTTAAATCTTGAATTGCAAAATGTAATTGCAGGTTTGCCGGGCAAAATGTATAAACTTTTATAGTTGCAGGATGCTCGTTGCTTGATGCTGGGTTTATCCGATAATCGAACAATATGAAAACATATCGTTTAAATAATTTGTTCAGTGTTGAAAAGAATGGAAACCTCGTGAGTGATTATCTAAACTTGCATCCTGAAACGAGCAACCAGCAACTGTTTAAAATTTCAACATCTTACAAACAAACCTTTATTCCGCAACCGGCATCCAGCATCTGATACTTACTTTTGCAAAAAAATTATTTCATGCAAAAAGATATTGCTGTTTTTTCCCTGATACAAAAAGAATTGGAACGTCAGCGCCGCGGAATTGAATTAATTGCCAGCGAAAATTTCGCCAGTTTGCAAACCATTCAGTCAATGGGTAATGTAATGACGAATAAATATGCTGAGGGTTATCCGGGTCGCCGTTATTATGGCGGTTGTGAAGTAGTAGATGAAAGTGAACAGCTTGCCATTGATCGTTTAAAACAAATTTTTAATCTTGAATATGCAAATGTGCAACCACATAGCGGCGCACAGGCAAATGCTGCTGTGATGCTTGCTGTACTTAAACCCGGCGATGCAATACTCGGGCTTGATTTAAGTATGGGCGGACATCTTACACATGGCGCTGCAGTTAACTTCAGCGGTAAATTATATGAGCCTCATTTTTATGGCGTGAAAAAAGAAACCGGTACTGTTGATTATGAAATGCTGGAATCAAAAGCAAGGGAAGTAAAGCCTAAATTAATTGTTTGCGGCGCCAGCGCTTACAGCCGTGATTGGGATTATGCACGCATAAGAAAAGTGGCTGATGAAGTTGGTGCATTGATTATGGCAGACATTGCGCATCCGGCAGGATTGATTGCAAAAAAATTATTGAATGATCCTTTTGATCATTGTCATATTGTAACATCAACAACACATAAGACTTTACGCGGTCCGCGTGGTGGAATTATTATGATTCGCAAAGATTCTGAAAATACACTTGGTTTAAAAGACAATAAAGGCAACCTGCGCATGATGAGCAATGTAATTGATATGGCTGTTTTCCCGGGCACACAAGGCGGGCCTTTAGAACATATTATTGCATCAAAAGCTGTTGCATTTGGTGAAATTCTTTCTGATGAATTTACAGTGTATGCAAAACAAATTATTACTAATGCGCAGGCTATGGCAACTGCATTTCGTAATAAAAATTACAACAGCATAAGCGATGGAACGGATAATCATTTATTGTTGATTGATCTGCGCAATAAAAATATTTCAGGTAAAAAAGCAGAACAGGTTTTAGGTAAAGCTGATATTACGGTGAATAAAAACATGGTTCCTTTTGATGATAAAAGCGCTTTTGTTACAAGCGGAATTCGCGTTGGCGTACCCGCAGTTACAACCCGTGGCATGAAAGAAGAACACATGCAATTTATCGTTGATTGCTTTGATGATTGTTTAATGCATGCTGATGATGAAACTCATCTTTCAAACATAAAAAAGAAAGTGAATGAATTCATGCAGCAGTTCGTTTTATATCCGGAACTTAGTTAGCTGGTAATACCGATTTTTTGGTGACCAGCATTTGTTCTTTGTGGCATCGTTCCTTGCGTCGCAACACTCATGCTTTTTATTTTTTATGTCATCTTCAGTTTCATATTCATAATCTTATTTTAATTAAGAAATAACTGCGTGTTTTGAAAACAAGGAAACTTAAAATACTTTTTGTTTGTACTGTCAACAGAATGCGAAGTGCAACTGCTCATAAAATATTTGAATCTGATCCCAGATTTGAAGTTGATTCTGCAGGAACAGATAGGTCTGCGAATACTGTTCTTGAGCCTGTGCATTTAGAATGGGCGGATGCAATTATTGTTATGGAAAAACATCATAGAAATTACATCAGACAAAAATATCCCGACTATTATAACAAGAAGAAAATAGTATGTCTTTATATTCCTGATGATTTTGATTTTATGCAACCTGAATTAATAACGATATTGAATAAAAGAGTTAATGATGTTTATTTAAAAGGTTTATTAGGATAAAAAGAAAAATCAGAATAAGTAACTAATATTTTTTTGTCGCAGATAAGGGTTTTTTATATCAATAAAATTGGTTTTTATCTAAAACATTAGTTTGTTTGTTTTAGTGCTTTAT
>JBDTLW010000474.1:0-3095 GCA_039934575.1 Parafilimonas sp.
TTTGAATGAAGGTGATTATTTGCTGATTGGTTTTGATCTGAAGAAAGATCCGCAGATAATTTTAAATGCGTATAACGATAAGCAAGGCATTACGCGTGAATTCAATCTTAATTTATTAAGAAGAATAAATAAAGAATTAAATGCAGATTTTATAATTGAAAATTTTAAACATTTTCCTGTGTATAATCCTGAAAGCGGCGAATGCAAAAGTTTCCTGGTTAGCAAATGCAAACAACGTGTGTTTATTGGTGATACAGATTATATTGATCTTGATGAGAACGAAACTATCTATATGGAAATCTCAACCAAATATTCTGTAAAGCAAACAGATGAAATGGCAAAGCTCAGTGGCTTTAAACCTGTAAAAAATTTTTATGATTCAAAGAAATGGTTTGCAGATTCTTTGTGGAAATGTATTTGATTCCTTGTTTTTAAATTTTCTTAGCCATTAATTTTTTTGCTAAGTATATCTTACAATTTTACTTGCAATAAATAATCATCTTTGCTTTTATATGAGTAAGGTCCTGATTATAGACGATGAAGAAAAGCTAAGAAATTTATTAGCACGCCTGATTAATTTAGAAGGCTATACCGTTATGCAGGTTAACAGTATAAAAGCTGCGCACAAAGCACTTGAAAAAGAAGAACCTGATGTTATTCTTTGTGATGTAAAATTACCAGACGGCAATGGCGTTGATTTTATACAAGAAGTAAAAGCAAAACATTCACTAATTGAAATAATACTGCTTACAGCGTATGGCAATATACATGATGGCATTCAGGCTATGAAAAACGGCGCTTTCGATTATATTATAAAGGGAGATGATAATGATAAAATCATTCCGTTATTAAATAAAGCATTTGAAAAAGTTGAGTTACAAAAGAAGATTGAAAGATTAGAAAATCAGGTTGGCAAAAAATATAGTTTCGAAAGTATTATCGGCAGTTCTAAACCGCTTACAGATGCTATTAACCTTGCCAAAAAAGTTGCTGCAACAAATACTACCGTTTTATTATTGGGCGAAACCGGCACAGGCAAAGAAGTGTTTGCACAGGCAATTCATAATGCAAGTAACAGGTCAGGTAAATTATTCCTTGCACTTAATTGCAGCGCCTTTTCAAAAGAGTTACTGGAGAGTGAAATTTTCGGACATAAAGCAGGCGCATTTACCGGCGCTATAAAAGATAAAAAAGGTTTAATAGAAGAAGCAAACGGCGGCACTTTGTTTTTGGATGAAATAGGCGAGATGCCATTTGACCTGCAAAGTAAACTGCTGCGGGTATTGGAGACATCAGAGTTTATAAAATTAGGAGATACTAAAACCTCAAACATCAATGTTCGTTTTATTGCGGCCACAAACCGAAATATGCAACAAGAGCTAAAAGAAGGAAAGTTCAGAGAAGATTTATTCTATCGCTTAAATGTGTTTACAATTGAATTACCGCCGCTAAGAGACCGCAAAAGTGATATTCCTTTTTTAGTGCAATATTATATTTCATTCTTTTCAGCTAAAACAAATAAAAAAATAAAAGGAATTAATAAAGAATCAGAAGATCTCCTAAAACAGTCTTATTGGAAAGGCAATATCAGGGAACTAAAAAATGTGATAGAACGAGCCGTGATTTTAGAAGAAGGTGAAATGATTACAAAAACAAGTTTGCCTTTTGATCTGCAATCAGCTTTAACCCATATTGAAAATGTTTATGACTTAGCGAGTATAGAAAAGCAACATATACAAAAAGTACTGCAGCATACCAATGGAAATAAAACAGAAACTGCACGCTTACTAAATATCGGCTTAACCACTTTATATAGAAAGATGGATGAATATGGCATATCCAAATAATGCAAACCACTTCCATTATGAAAATATGCCCTTTCAAAACGAAAGGGTTTTTTATTACGCTTTGTTCTCAGTCAATTGTACAAAAATCTTCAAACTCTTACCGGATAAGACTTTCAGCTTCGTTTGCCGGCATGTAACTAAACAAGGCATTTCATTTGGCAGTAGCAATGCATGAAAAGTACTGAACCAACACTGAAAGATTTTCTTACAGTTATTGCAATAGCATTAGCGCTTACTGCATCTGCCTGGATCATACACTTTGATCCTTATCTTTTTTTAATTGTATAAAAGAACTAATCATGCTCAGTTTTTTATTAATGCTTACAGGGCTTCTTTTCTTTTGGGTTTTTTATAAATCCATCAATTTTTTTGATAAACTATAGATCATGATGGCATTATTCATTTTAGCAATTTTTGTTTTTGGTTATATCTGTTATGTGTTGATCAAGCCTGAAAAATTTTAATACAATTCAAATTAAATAAGGATCATGAATACAGAAATTTCAGGCATTATTGCCATGTTTATTGTTATGGTAATGCTTGCAATTCCGCTTGGACGTTATATTGGCAAAGTGTATAATGAAGATAATACCTGGCTGGATTTTATTTTCAATCCGCTTGATAAATTGTTCTTTAAAGCAGCAGGCATTAATCCTCAACATGAAATGACATGGCAGCAAAGTATGGCTGCTTTACTCACAATTAATTTAGTGTGGTTTTTATTATCAATGTTGATATTAATGAACATGGGTTGGCTGCCATTAAACCCTGACGGCAATCCATCAATGACTGCTGATCTTGCATTTAATACTACGGTAAGTTTTGTTGCCAATACTAATCTTCAGCATTATTCAGGTGAAAGCGGGGTATCATATCTTGGGCAATTGTTATTGATGTTTTTTCAATTTGTAAGTGCCGGAACCGGCATGGCAGCCTGTGCAATAGTATTTAAAGCTCTGAAAGAAAAAAATGTTGAAAAGCCCGGGAATTTTTACAACTATTTTATTAAGTCGTGCACGAGAATTTTGTTACCCCTTTCAGTTGTGATTGCCATAATATTATTGTTCAATGGAACGCCAATGACCTTTGCCGGAAAAGATAAATTTATAAGTCTGCAGGGAGATACAGTAAATGTTTCAAGAGGACCTGCAGCAGCCATGATTGCTATAAAACAGGTTGGTACAAATGGGGGTGGATACTTTGGAGTAAACAGCGCTCATCCATTTGAAAACCCAAATTACTTTACCA
>JBDTLW010000475.1:0-3092 GCA_039934575.1 Parafilimonas sp.
GTTTAAGTTTATTACGCATCGATCTTTTGGAGTAAATCTTTTAGCAGCCATAGCGCTTCTTCTTATAATTATATTTATATTTTTTCTTTCACTTGATTCTATTACACGTCACAGCGAATCTGTTACAGTGCCTTCCATTACAGGTAAATCACTTACAGAAGCTGAATCAATTTTAAAGCAAAAAGGCTTTACTGTTTCTGTGCAGGATTCTGTTTATATAGATACTCTGCCTCCGCTTGCTGTAGTTAAGCAATCGCCCGAATCAGAAGAGGTTGTAAAAACGCATCGCACTGTTTATTTAACAGTGAACCGTGCAACGCCGCCGTTGATTGATATGCCTGATCTGCGCGGGTTTTCTTTTCGCAGTGCGCAAATGTTTTTGCAAAGTCTTGGCTTAAAAGTTGGCGACACAACTTATACGCCTGATATTGCGCGCAATGCTGTAAAAAATCAATTGTATAATGGTAATACAATTGAGCCCGGTACAAAAATTCCTATGAGCGCTTCAATAGATTTTGTGCTTGGCAACGGTCTTGGTGATACACAACTTTCAGTTCCGGATTTAATTGGTTTAACCATTGCGCAGGCGAGGGAATATTTATCGGGCGATAATATTGGTATCGGTGTTATTATAACAACCAGCCCTGTTTCAGATACAGCAAATGCATATATTGTAAAACAAAATCCTGAAGTAATGATGCAATTGCCTACCGGCGAAAAAGTAAATAATCATATTCGCGCCGGGCAGTTAATGGATGTATGGATAAGTATGACACCGCCTGTTAAAGACAGTACAACTGCAGAGCCCGATCCTTCAAATCAATAAAAAATAATTATGCAAACAATAACGGTACAGGAATTAAAACAACGCCTTGATGCAGGCGAGAAAATTCATCTTGTTGATGTACGTGAGGCGGTTGAAAATGCCGAATTTAATATCGGTGGAAAATTATTGCCTGTTGGTGAAATAAGAAATATGGAAACAGAATCCATTGACGATTGGAAAACTGATGAAATAGTTTTGTATTGCAGAAGCGGTAACCGCAGCGGTATTGCAACACAGATATTAGCGCAAATGGGTTTTGAAAATGTAAAAAATCTTTCTGGTGGCATGCTTGCCTGGCAGGAAAATTTTGGAATAAATAAATAAAGAATTTTTTTGGTAACCTGCTCTAGTATTTCATGGTCGCGCACATGCGGGATGTTGCTCACTTGTACTATATATTTTCATGGCAACAAAATTTACACGTCACTGTGAGGAACGAAGCAGTCTGATTCTAACAAAGAGGTAACAAATTCCAATGCAAGAATTCAATCAACAATTACATCATTTAATTACAGAAGCATTTGCAGAAGATGTTGGCGATGGCGATCACTCAACATTAAGTTGTATTCCATCAACACAAAAAGGCAAAGCCGTTCTTAAAATAAAACAAGCCGGAATATTAGCAGGCGTTGATGTTGCAAAAAAAATATTTGATTTTAGTGAAGCGGCAAATGTGTTTAATGCATTTAAAAAAGATGGCGATGAAATGCGAAATGGTGAAGTTGCTTTTGAAGTAGAAGCGCTTATTCATACCATATTAAAATGCGAAAGACTTGTGTTGAATTGCATGCAAAGAATGAGTGGCATTGCAACGCTTACACATCAATACACAGAAAAATTAAAAGGCTATAAAACAAAATTATTAGACACAAGAAAAACGACACCCAATTTTCGCTTACTTGAAAAAGAAGCGGTGCGGATTGGCGGCGGCATCAATCATCGTTTTGGTTTGTTTGATATGATTATGCTGAAAGATAATCACATTGATTATTGCGGCGGAATAGAAAGTGCAATTGAAAAAGCTTCGCATTATGTGCAAACAAAAATGCATGAACTTAAGATTGAAATTGAAACAAGAAATATTGAAGATGTAAAAGAAGTTTGCGCTCACGGAAAAAGAAAAGTGTTTTGTATAATGCTGGATAATTTTTCACCGCAACAAATAAAGGAAGCATTGGAAATTATAGGAGATGATTTTGAAACGGAAGCAAGCGGCGGCATTAATTTAGAAAACATTCAATCGTATGCTGAAACCGGTGTTGATTATATAAGTGTTGGTGGTTTAATTCACCAGGCGCAAAGTGTTGATTTAAGTTTGAAAGCGGTTATAATTTGACCTCACCCCAACTCCTCCCGAATAGTCGGGACAAGTTCTCCAAAGGAGAGGAGCTATTCATAAGTAACGGACAATGAGCAAAAAAAGTAAACCAGATACAAGAGGGTTTGTTTACAGCACTGATCCAAACTTTTCTTTTCAGTCTGAACAGAATAATAATCAGGAAACTTTATCTGCAGCTCAGCAAAAATTAAAAATTAGGTTGGAGACAAAACATCGTGCTGGTAAAGCAGTGAGTATAGTTGGAGGTTTTGCTGGAACAATAGATGATCTCGAAGACCTTGGAAAAAAATTAAAAAACTTTTGCGGAACCGGTGGCAGTGTAAAAGATGGAGAGATAATTATTCAAGGCGATCAACGTGAAAAAATTTTGCAATGGTTATTGAAGAATGGGTATAAACAAGCTAAAAAAATATAATGGGATTCGCAATCATACTAACTATTGTTGCGATTTAGATAGTTCTGTCTTGCTCTATCAGAATTAAAAACAATATTAATAATCATCAAAGTATTTTCTGGCAAATATTTTTTCTAATTATTGGAGTATTACTATTAGGCTATGCTGTAATGATTGATTTAATGCTCGCTGCAGGTGTTGAATGTTGAAAAATATTCAATCATTTTTTCAAAAAGATTTTGCTTCCCGGGTTTAACACTAACCACAATCTTATTGTTTGTAAATTTTTTTATTTCTTCTGCAGTTGTATTTCCAATTGCAAATAAGATAGAGTTTTCAGGCACTGAATTATTTTCAAAAAAACCTTCAACAGCGCTGGGACTAAAAAATAAAATTCCATCATAATCTTTTTCAACTGTATGAGGGAAAATTGTTGTTGTATAAACTTCAACTTCGTTTACTGCAATATTATTTTGCAGAAGAAGTTCAGGCAATTCATCTCTTCTTTTATCACCACAGAAAAAATATAATTC
>JBDTLW010000476.1:0-3089 GCA_039934575.1 Parafilimonas sp.
CTGCGCACAGTAGGGGCTGCAGAAAGCTCAATGCCTTGTGTGGTAGTTGCGCCAAAGCTGCTTACTTCAGGATCGAAACGTGAATACTTAGGAAATCCCGGTGCAATAAACCAGAGGTTTCTGCCAGATACACTTAAGTTTACCGAGTTTATAGGCAGATTTTTAAATACTGATTTTGGTAATTCATAACCCAGCGTTATTTCACGCAAACGGTAAACCGTTGCATCATAAATTTCAAATTCGCTGGCGCTGTTAAATGCAAACGTTGCTCCTGTGGTGGCGTTTGGAGAGAAGTATAAATCATTACCCGTTATTGCTGTATGATTTTGTATTTCCTTACCGCCGCCTAAAAGTGGCAACCCTGTATTTGGATCTGCATACACACCAGGAATAATATAAGTAGTTGAGCGATCTTTGGTATCAAGCGTTACTCCTCTTCCTAATAAAGAGTTTACAGTTTCAGAATAAATATCACCGCCTTTTGTAATATCAAACAAAATACTTAATGCAAAGCCTTTGTATGTAAACGTGTTTGTAATGCCTAATTTATAATCAGGATTAGGATCGCCTACAATTGTTTCTTCAGGTGCCAGTATCATACCACCGGTTGCAGGATTGATAAGCAGGTTTCCTAATGAGTCTCTTAAAACTTTTGTACCGCGCAGATAACCAAAAGGCAAGCCTGGCTCTAAATAAGGATTGATAGTATTTGATAAAACGCCATTAAGCAATAACCTGTCAACACCTTTAACCAATTCTTCAACTGTACTTGTATTTTTTGTAAAAGCAGCATGAACTTCCCATGAAAAATTTCTGAATTTTAAAGGGACAATATTCAAATCAATTTCAATTCCTTTATTACTGATCTTTCCATAGTTGGTGTAATAGCTTGCGTAGCCTGAAGAAGGGGGTGTGGAAATAGGAGCAAGAAGATTGGTTGATGTTTTATGATACCAGGTAAAATCAAAATTGATCCTGTCTTTAAAGAAAATGAGTTGCGTACCTAGTTCAATTTCTTTTGTAAACTCAGGCTTTAAATCAGGATTATTTTTTTGTGAAGAAACGGTAGCAGTTGGCTGCCCAAGAAAATTAGAGCCAAGTGCATATATATCTTCTAATGAATAAGGATCAGCATCTCTGCCCACTTTTGCCCAACCTGCTCTTAATTTACCAAGCGTTAAAACGGAGCTGTTTAATTTAAATGCATCACTAAAAATAAATGAGCCTGAAACAGAAGGATAGAAATAACTTCTGCTGTCAACAGGCAATGTTGAAGACCAATCATTACGACCAGTAACATCAATGAATGCATAATTTTTATAACCAAGTGATGCTTCACCATACACGCCGATCAATCTTCTTCTTTGAAACAAATCAGCATTAAATATTTGCTGTGATGTATTGCTTAATGTATGCAGACCTCTTACAATAAATTGATTGCCTGTAACTGTTTGTCTTGTTTCTGTACGCTGATTAAAATTGTGCCCGAGAATACCTCTGAATGTAAAATCATTTGAAATTTTCGGCGTGAATGTGAGAATTAAATTTGATTCAATTTCTTTTGCAGTATAATCATCGCTTACCAAACTACCCAATCCTTGTGCACCTCTTGAACTTATTTCTGTTACTTCTCTCCTGCTGACTGAAGTTGCATTATTGCCTAAATTATAATCAACTTTTATCCAGCTATTAATATTAAAATCAGCATGAAATCCAGCAACAATTCTTTCATTATTTGTGGTGGAAGTATTATACTGTGCAGACCAACGCGGGTTATCAAATTGTCCTCCGCCATTTGGTATAAGATTATTGCCATCTTTATCCTGGTATGGAAGATTCAGATCCCAGTTACGCCCAAGAAATAAACTTCTTGCAAATTCTGATGCAGCGCCGCCTACCTGGTTTTCACCAAAAAAACCGCCTTGCTGTTTTGAAGTTTCATAGCTTAAATTACCGCGAACATTTACACCTATATTTAATTTAGTTGAACCGCCAAGACCAACATTTGTTTTATCATAATAGGAGTTAGGTACATATCCTGTTTGATTTAATTGTGATGCCGTTAAAGCAACAGAGCTTTTTTCATCACCGCCATTAAGGCTTATAGAATTTTCATACACCTGACCATTACTGAAAAGATCTTTTACATTATTTGGATAAGGCACATACGCCACATTTTGTCCAAACTTTTCGGGGTAAGCATTTAAATAATCATTCCATGTTGGAATTGAATCTATACTGCTGCCATTGGGAACACCAAGACCAGTGCCATTATACGTTATGCCACCGCCTGGCGTTGTATTAAAGGCAGGACCCCATGAACCATTTGCATTGGAATATCTGAATTGTGTACCTGCACCATAAGAATTTTGAAACTCAGGCAGATTAGAAACCTGCTCAATTGAATAAGAACTTCTGAAATTAATATCAAGACCTTTGCGGTTTCTTACAGCACCGCCTGATTTTGTAGTAATAACAATAACCCCGTTTGATGCACGCGAACCATACAATGCAGCTGCTGCAGATCCTTTTAAAACATTTAGTGTGGCAATATCATTCGGATCAATATCTGATATACCGGTTGAGTAAGCGCTGCCGCCTACTGTTTGATTAGAAGTTGTGAGCTGGTTATTACTATATGGAATACCATCAACTACAATCAGTGGCTGATTATCTCCAAAAAAAGATGAGTTGCCACGCAGTTGTATGCGCGTTGCAGCACCCGGCGTTCCCTGTGACGTGCGTATATCTACACCCGCAACTTTGCCTTGCATACTTTTAAGCAAATCGGGTTCTGATTTTTGAACAAGATCATCAGGGTTTACTTTGCTTACAGCATAGCCCAATGCTTTTTCAGAACGCTTAATACCAACGGCAGTAACAATAACTTCATTAATACTGTTATCCTGCCTTGCAAGCAAAATATTTATATTGGTTTGATCGTCGATAGGAATTTGCTGATCGGCATAGCCGATATTAGAAATAATCAGCGTTTGATTTTTAGATGCACTAATGCTGAATTGCCCGGTGTTATTTGTAATTGTAGCTTTTGAAGTGCCTTTAATTTTTATTGTAGCATTTATTAAAGG
>JBDTLW010000477.1:0-3087 GCA_039934575.1 Parafilimonas sp.
TGTTAAACATTCAGTTTTGAATTTTGAGTATTTGCTTATTCATGATAATTTTTATTTGTCTGCTTCAATATTATAATTCAAACCCCTCCGGTAAATTATTTTAACTGCTTCACCAGTAAGAAATTATTTTTGAAAAATGGTATATAGAACAATTGGTTTAATGAGCGGTTCTTCTTTAGATGGTTTGGATATAGTTTTTGCTGAACTTGAAGAGAACCGCGGTACATGGAGTTTTACTATAAAAGCTGCAGCGTGCTATGAATACGATGATGAATGGAAGCAAAAACTTGCAGAGGCAAAAAATTTAACTGCATATAATTACTTTTTATTACACGCTGCTTACGGAAAATATCTTGCAGAATGTGTAAATTATTTTATTGATGAAAATGAACTGCATCATCAAATACAATTGATCGGCTTGCATGGTCATACTGTTTTTCATGAACCTGAATCAGGTGTAACAACACAGCTTGGTTGCGGTGCAACACTGGCAGCACTCACCGGCATAAATACCGTAAGTGATCTGAGAATTATGGACGTTGCTTTGGGCGGTCAGGGCGCTCCTATCGTACCTCTTGGTGAAAAATTATTTTTCCCTGAATATGATCTTTATTTAAATATTGGCGGTATTGCTAATATTTCATTTCAAAATCAAAAACAATTCATTGCTTTTGATGTTTGCCCTGCAAACCGTGTATTAAATATGCTTGCTAAAAATGAAGGAAAAGATTTTGATGAAAACGGAAATATGGCTGCCGGTGGAAAAATAATTACAGCATTGCTTGATCCATTAAATGATCTGGATTATTATACATTGTCTGCGCCAAAATCTCTTTCAAATAATTTTGGAACTGAAGTTATTTATCCTTTGATTGAATCTTTTAATATTAGCATGGCAGATGCTCTAAGAACTTATACAGAACATATCGCTTTTCAACTGCAGCAATCAATTAAGAATATAATAACAAATAAAAGTTTTGAACAACAATCATTCAAATTATTAGTTACTGGCGGTGGAGCGTTTAATCGTTTTCTTATTAAAAAAATAAAAGAAACTTTAACGCCATTAAATATTGAACTTTTACTTCCTGAAAATAACATTGTATTGTATAAAGAAGCTTTGATTATGGCGTTATTAGCAGTATTGAGATGGCGTGAAGAAAATACTGTTATGGCTTCTGTAACCGGTGCATCAAGAAGCAGTATTGGCGGCGCCGTGTGGATTGGTCAGGAAGCTTAAAATAAATTTTACTGAAGTTCATTTTTTACTTAATTATACGCTATGAAAGGGTTGCTTATTATTACATGCATTTTGTTTTTATTTTCCTGTAAAGAAAAGTTTGATACCAAAACTTACCAGGAAAATAAAGTAAACCTTGCCCAGCGTGAAAGTGAGCATCCTGAACAATTTTTAAAAGTGTCTTCTAATGATAAAAAGAATTTATTTGGTGCAACCGTTATAAAAGGGAAAATTGTAAACACAGCTTCTGTATCTGTTTATAAAAACACACGTATAAAAATGTTGTGTTATAAAAATGGAATTCAAGTAGAAGAACATGAAGATGTAATGTCTGATATTATAAAGCCCGGTACTGTTCGAAATTTTAAAATAAAATATCATTTACCAAAAGGAACCGATAGTCTTGCTTTATCTGTAATGAGCGCTGAGGCTGTAAATGACAGTTCTTTAAGTGATTTGAAAAAATGAAAAACCATCTCCGTTAAACAAGCCTTTATCACTAAGTTTTATATGCGGAATCACTAACAGAGCCATAAAGCTTAAGGTCATAAAAGGCGCTGCTAATGTTGAGCCAAGTACCTTTGCCATTTTATCAATTTCAGTATAAGCTGCAGCAACTGTATAACCATCATCAGTACTCATTAATCCGGCAACAGGTAATGGAATAATTTTTTCAGTGTCTTCATCATCAACACAGCTTACTCCGCCTTTTTCTTTTATAATAAGATTGATGGCTTTTGCGATAGCTTTATCATTGCAGCCAACAGCAACTATATTATGGCTGTCATGTGCAACTGAAGAAGCTAAGGCACCTTTCTTTAAACCAAAATTTCTAATAAAAGCTTTTGCAACCGGTGCTTTTTTATAACGATTAACTACAACAATTTTTAAAATATCATTTTCTATATCACTTATTATTTCATTGTTTATAATAACCGGTTGCTCTAATATATTATTAGTAATGAGTTGACCGTCTAATGCTTCTATCACCGGGATCTTTTTATCAATTAGAGGAAAAGAATCAACAGGAACTTTCAGATCATCCTGTACAATTTCTTCAGCAGAAAAATTATTGATGGCAGTTACAGGAATTGAATGAATAAAAGTTTTTCCATTTTCAGCAACCAGCTCGCCGTTAATATACGTTTGATGAACTTTAAATTGTTGCAGGTCATTTACAAGAATAAAATCGGCAGGATGATCTTCTTTCAGCAAACCAACCTGAAGCTTATAATGATGAACCGGATTTATACATGCAGCCTGTAATACTTTAAAAACATTAACTCCTTTTGCAACTGCACGTTCACACAAATTATTTATATGCCCCGCAGCCAAACTATCAGGATGTTTATCATCACTGCAAAACATTATTTTATCAGGGTAGTCATTCAACAGATCTATAAGTGCTTCAAAATTTTTAGCAGCGCTTCCTTCACGAATAATGATTTTCATTCCATATTTCAACTTATCAAGTGCTTCTTCTTTTGTAAAGCATTCATGGTCTGTAGAAATTCCTGCTTCAATATATTTCCTGGCATCATCGCCACGCAAGCCCGGCGCATGACCATCAATTGGTTTATTTAATTTTTTTGCTGCATCAATTTTTTTTACAACTTCATCATCATTCATCAGCACGCCCGGGAAATTCATCATCTCACTTAAATAATTTATTTGCGGTTTTTGTAAAAGCAGTTCAACATCTTTACTATTTAATGCTGCGCCTGCGGTTTCAAAAATTGTAGCGGGCACACAACTTGGTGCACCAAAATAAAATTTGAAGTTTACCTGCTTACCATTTTCAAAAACATTTGACTCATCCACAAACTTATATCGCTCTTCAAATGAAC
>JBDTLW010000478.1:0-3082 GCA_039934575.1 Parafilimonas sp.
GCTCATGTCCACTTCATTAAAAGTGGTAAGCATTGCCGTTGTATTCTTGGATTCAACCAATCTGCGGCTGATAGTTTTGCGCAGATTGCTCATGCGTTCATTGCGTGTATTGCGGCTATATAATTCCTGGTTATTGAACGCCTGTTTTGTTGGATGTGATAAAGCTTCCAGCACATCATGTTTTACTATTCTGCCATTACTTCCTGTTGCTTTTATTTCTGATGGATTCACTTTTTTGTCTGCAATAATTGCTGATGCAACAGGAGTAGCTTTTGGCTGCTGAACTGTTATTCCTGGTAGTGGGTTTCCGGGTTCAGGTTGCTGAATTTTTACTTCCGGACTTTCAGACTTTTCCGGCTTTGCTGACTTCTCTCCCGGAACTGCAACATCGGTATTAATTGTAGCAACCACATCTCCAATTTTTAAAACATCAGCTTCTTTTGCAACCTGTTTTAATTCGCCCGCTTCTTCCGCATTTAATTCAAAGGTTGCTTTTTCACTTTCCAATTCTGCAATCACTTCATCGCGCTGCACGAAGTCTCCATTATTTTTAGTGAATTTTAATAATGTTACTTCACTTATAGATTCGCCAACTGCAGGCACTTTTAATTCAATCGTTCCTTTACCTGCAGGTTCAGATTTTTTTGTTTCAGTTTCTAATTGCTGGTTAACAGGTGTTGGTGATTCTTCGGGTTCCTGTACAATAACCTGCGGCTTTGTTAAACCACCTGATTTAGCAGACTGTTTATTTTCTGTTTCGACAGCCGCATTCTCAGGTTTAGTTGTTGATTGTTTAGCTTTTTCATCAATGTTGGCAAACACAGCACCGATGTTTAAGGTATCACCTTCATTTGCCATCAGCTTTATTATACCACTTTGTTCTGCATTTACTTCAAAGGTTGCTTTCTCACTTTCAAGCTCTGCAATCACATCATCGCGATCAACAAACTCGCCATCTTTTTTTAGCCATTTTAATAAGGTTACTTCATTAATGGACTCGCCTACGGTTGGAACTTTTATTTCGATCATTTTAAATCTTTGTTTCTTTTATTGCTGCGTAAAGATAATTGCCTTCACTTTTTACTTTTACATAAATCTTTAAAAAAAGTTGAGCAACTGTTTTACTTTCTTTATTGATGATTAAATACCAAATGCTGTTTCAACTATCTGTGCTTGCTCCTGAGCATGCACTTTTGAAAAACCTGTAGCTGTAGATGCGCAGGCGCTTCTGCTGATAACGCCATAATTAATGGTTTTTAAATTCATTTGTAAAAATGAGGCAGCGCCCATATTCAGCGGTTCTTCCTGCACCCAAAACCAAATGGCTTTATTATATTTCTTATATAGCTCATTCAATTGCTTTAAAGGCAAAGGATATAATTGCTCCATGCGAATGAGCGCAACATCATTGCGTTTATCTTTTACTTTTCTTTCAGCCAATTCAAAATATAATTTACCTGAACAGAAAAGTACTTTCTTAATTTTAGTTGCATCTTCAACAGCAGCATCATCCATCAGTTCTTTAAAACCACCGGTTGTAAATTCTTCTATGCTGCTGTAACTTCCCGGATAACGTAAATATGCTTTTGGAGAAAAATTAATAAGCGGTTTGCGAAAATTCCATGCTAACTGTCGTCTCAATCCATGAAATAAATTTGCCGCTGTTGTTATGTTTGTAACAACAAGATTTAACTGTGCACACATTTGTAAAAATCTTTCCATGCGTGCGCTGCTATGTTCTGGTCCCTGACCTTCATACCCGTGCGGCAAGAGCATTACAATACCATTCATGCGGTTCCATTTCTGTTCTCCGCTTGCAATAAACTGATCAATCATTGTTTGCGCACCATTGCAGAAATCGCCAAACTGCGCTTCCCATAAAACCAATGCATTGGGGTTTGCCATTGCATAGCCATATTCAAAACCGAGCACGCCATATTCACTCAATAAAGAATTAAATATTCTGAACTTTTGCTGCTGCTCATTAAAATGATCAAGCCTGTTATATGCTTCATCTGTATTTTCATCACGCAACACAGAATGGCGGTGGCTGAATGTGCCGCGCCGTACATCCTGTCCGCTCATGCGTACAATTTTTCCTTCAACTAATAAAGATGAATACGCTAATAATTCACCGGTTGCCCAATCAATTTTTTTCTCTGTCTCAAACAATTTTATTTTATCATGCAGCAGTTTTTCTATTTTTTTTAATGGCTGAAAATTTTGCGGCCATTTCATTAAGCTATCAAATAATTCTTTTAATTTTTCTTCACTGATGGCTGTAACCGGTGATGTATTAAAATCATCTGCAGTGGCTTTGTGCAGGCTGCGCCACCATTCTTCAGGCTGTTGATATTTATAAGGTAAAGGATTTTGTTTTACTTCATCCAGCCGCTCCTGCAAATCGCCCCAGAATTTTTTCTCCATGTCTTTAGCCATTTGCTGCGCGTCAGACTCTCCATGCTCCATTAAAAATTTGGTATATACTTCACGTGGGTTGGGATGCTCTTCAATAAGTGCATACATTTTCGGTTGAGTATATTTTGGATCATCACCTTCATTATGTCCGTGCCGCCGATAGCAAACCATATCAATAAAAATATCCTGGTTAAATTCCTGGCGGTAACGCGTTGCTATTTCAACACATTTAACTGTAGCTTCAGGATCATCACCATTTACATGAAACACCGGCGCCTGTATTGCACCGGCAAGCGAAGTGCAATAATCAGAACTTCTTGCATCATCAAAATCTGTGGTAAATCCTATTTGATTATTGATAACAAAGTGAATAGTACCGCCTGTATAATAACCCTGCAGATCACTCATCTGTATTACTTCATACACTATTCCCTGCCCGGCTAATGATGCATCTCCATGAATTAATATCGGAAGAATTTTATCATAATCACTGTTATAAAGAATATCTGCTTTTGCTCTTGCAAAACCAACAACAACAGGATCAACAGCTTCAAGATGCGAAGGATTGGGCATTAATTTTAGATGAATTTCTTTGCCATTTTTTGTTTTAATATCACTGCCATAACCAAGGTGATATTTTACATCGCCTGTGCCCATGGTTTGA
>JBDTLW010000479.1:0-3075 GCA_039934575.1 Parafilimonas sp.
CAACGTAATTGTTGGACAAAGAAAAAATTCTAAAACATGGGACAAAGCAGTGAATGATGGTTTTGTAGAAGGAGAAACTTTATTTGAAATTGAAGAAGCATTAAAACGCGGCACTATTATTTGTTATTTATTAAGCGATGCTGCACAGATTGAATTGTGGCCAACAGTAAAAAAACATTTAACTGCAGGCAAAGCTTTATATTTTTCGCATGGCTTTGGTATTACGTTTAATGAACAAACGCATATCATTCCGCCGAAAGATGTAGATGTTTTTTTGGTGGCACCAAAGGGTTCAGGAACTTCTTTACGCAGAATGTTTTTACAAGGTCGCGGCTTAAATAGTTCTTATGCTATTTTTCAGGATGCAACCGGTAAAGCAAAAGACAGGGTAATTGCATTGGGTATTGCTGTTGGCAGTGGGTATTTGTTTGAAACCAATTTTAAGAAAGAAGTTTACAGCGATCTTACCGGCGAACGTGGTACTTTGATGGGCGCAATACAAGGCATCTTTGCGGCACAATACCAGGTGCTGAGAGATAAAGGCCACACTCCTTCTGAAGCATTTAATGAAACGGTTGAAGAACTTACACAATCATTAATGCCGTTGGTTGCAGAAAATGGTATGGACTGGATGTATGCAAATTGTTCAACCACTGCACAACGTGGTGCATTGGATTGGTGGAAACGTTTTCGCGATGCAACAGCTCCCGTGTTTAAAGAATTATATGAAAGCGTTGCTGCAGGCAAAGAATCACAAAGAAGTATTGACAGTAATTCTCAACCTGATTATCGTGAAAAATTGAATGAAGAATTAAAAGAATTACGTGAAAGTGAAATGTGGCAGGCAGGTAAAACAGTAAGAAGTTTAAGACCGGAAAATCAGAATGTATAGATGCAATATAGATGCGTGCAGAGCTATGCACATCTCACAAAAATATATACTTTAATATAGCAGTTAAATGAGCACAATAACCAATACAAAACCGCAATTTAATTTTAAAGAAGCTGCATTAAGACTTAAAGAAATTGTAACAAAAACGCCTTTACAATATAATGCACATTTATCTAAAAGATATCAATGTAATATTTATTTAAAAAGGGAAGATCTGCAAATTGTTCGCTCGTATAAATTGCGTGGCGCGTATAACTTATTGAAGAGCCTTTCTGAAGAACAATTACAACACGGTGTTGTGTGTGCCAGTGCAGGTAATCATGCACAGGGTTTTGCTTACAGTTGTAAAAAATTAAATGTACAGGGCGTTGTTTTTATGCCTGTAATTACACCTAATCAAAAGATAAACCAAACAAAAATGTTTGGTGAGAGCAATATTGAAATAAAGTTGATTGGTGATAATTATGATGAATGCGCTGCTGCTGCAAAAAAATTTACAAAAGCAAATGGGATGACATTTATTCATCCGTTTGACGATCCGCGTGTAATTGAAGGGCAGGCTACTGTTGGTGTGGAAATTTTAGAAGAATTAAATTCAGTTGATTATTTATTTCTTCCCGTTGGCGGTGGTGGCTTAGCTTCCGGTGTAGGAACATATTTTAAAACCTTTTCACCCAAAACAAAAATTATTGGCGTTGAGCCTGAAGGCGCACCATCCATGCATGAAGCATTTAAAGCAGGCAAGCCCGTTACATTAGATTGTATAGATACTTTTGTAGATGGTGCAGCTGTAAAACGAACTGGTGATCTTACTTATTCAATTTGTAAAGATGTTCTTGATGACCTGCACCTTGTAACTGAAGGAAGAGTGTGCTCAACCATTTTAAAATTATATACACAGGATGCAATTGTTGCAGAGCCCGCCGGCGCTTTAGCGGTTAGTGCATTGGATGATTTTGCTGAAGAAATAAAAGGCAAAAATGTTGTTTGTGTGATAAGCGGCGGCAATAATGATATTGACCGCATGCAGGAAATAAAAGAACGATCTCTGCAATATGAAGGATTAAAACATTATTTCTTAATCCGCTTTGCACAGCGCCCTGGTGCATTAAAAGAATTTGTAAATCATGTGCTCGGACCTGATGATGACATCAAGCGCTTTGAGTATATACAGAAACATAATAAAGAAACAGCTCCGGCATTGGTGGGTATTGAATTAAAGAGAAAACAAGACTATGATAAACTTATTAACAACTTAAAAAAATTCAATATTCTTTATACTGAGTTAAAAAAAGATGATAACATGTTTGGTTATGTTGTATAAAAAAATAAATAAAATCTTATCCTTAAAACCCTTTTCTTGTATAAAAAAATTATTCCATTTTACATTATTTGCTTTGTACTTTATGTATTGTTTAGCCGGCATCCTGACTTTCAGGATGGAGAAATAACTTCAGGTAATATCCATTATATAAAAGACAGTACACAAAAGACCGTTGCCAAAGCAATTTTTTCAATACACAAATTGCAGGATACTATAAGCGCCGCTTACCCGCTTCGCTATTTAAAAGAAGGACAAAATGTAAAAATTATTTATGAAACATCTGATCCTTCAAAAGCTGCAGTGTATGCCTGGTGGGGTTATTGGTTTCAATGGGATGAAATATCAGAATCAATTTTCATCACTGTTATTTTATTATATTCAGCTAAAGCCATTACTGCAAAGCCAGCATTAAAAGCCGAAGGAGAAGAATTGGGAATTACCGAATATGTTAAACGAAAAAAATATAATTGATAATGAAAACAATTGCCTTACTTTTTTGCAGTAATACATTTATGACATTTGCCTGGTATTGGCATCTAAAATTTACCAATGTTGCTTTATGGAAAGTAATTCTATTAAGCTGGTGCCTGGCATTGGTTGAATATTGCTTTGCCGTGCCCGCAAACCGTTATGGTTTTGAGAAAGGATGGAATGGGTTTCAGCTAAAAATTGTACAGGAAATAGTTACGCTTATTGTATTCAGCGTATTTGCAGTATTATATTTAAAAGAGCCTTTGCAATGGAAATATGCTATTAGCTTTTTATTTATTATCGGCGCAGTTTACTTCGCTTTTAAATAAAAAAAGAAGGGTGACCGCATCCCGCTGGCCACCCTGATTTAACCCTGCTGCAAAAGTTC
>JBDTLW010000480.1:0-3066 GCA_039934575.1 Parafilimonas sp.
TTTTACGTATTCTTCTTTATCATCCCTGTAAAACAAATTCATTGTTTCAAAAGGAATAATGCGCCCGTCTTTATGTACAATATGCACACAACTTTTTTTAATGGCTCTTACATCAAAATCAAATGCATCAATAAAGCGCATTATAATAATGCGGAAAAGATTGTTATAACTTAATCCCGGCGCATAAATCTGAGGCAAACAACAAAGCAATTCTTTAAAAGGTTCTTCAACTCTATCAACAGAAATACCTGTACTGAATATTTTAAGCATGTGCGCATGCAATTGTTTATCCTGCTCGTAAACAATAGTATTACCGCTGTTATTTAATAAAACTGCAGGATCAATATATCTTGTCAGCGGAAAAACCTGTCCTGCAAGTTTTAAGGCATAACCCATTACCAGCGCATCCGGGTTGCAGGGCACAGGAATAAGGTCATTTGGCTGAAAAATATTTGTTTGATCTAAGATTTTTTGGCGCACATCTGTCATGGTAATTCTGTCTTTTGACGCATCAAAATTTTTAAGCCTGCCTGCAATTTGTATGGGTTGAAATGTTACGCCTCTTACACAAGGTTGCTTTAAAGCAAACTCTGTTATCTCTCCAATCTCATCATCATTCAAACCCTTTTGCAGTGTAACCACTAATGTTGTGGAAAGATTAAATTCGTTCAAATGCTCAAGAGCTTTGTTTCGTATATCTGTAAGATCCTTTCCACGTAAGGATTTCAGCACATCAGGTTTAAAAGAATCAAATTGCAGGTATATTTCAAAATCGGGCATATAAGATGCAAGCTGCTTTACAAAGTCTTTATCTTTTGCTATCCTTATGCCATTTGTATTTACCATTAAATGCTTTATCGGTTTTGTTTTTGCAATGTCAAGAATGGTAAAAAAATCCGGGTGAATAGTTGGCTCGCCACCACTTAATTGTACAACATCCGGCGTTCCTTCATTGGCAACAATAATGTCAAGCATTTTTTCTATTTCTTAAATAGTTCTGTGCCTTCCGTAATGTGGCGAACTCATGGCATAGCATGTTGGACAGGTAAGGTTGCATCTGTCTGTAATTTCAACAACAGTTAAGCAACTATGCTGTTCATGATCTGTACATAAACCACAATCGTAAGGGCAGCCATACAATGTTTTTGTATTAAAGTGCAAAGGCATTTCACTTGGTTTATTGTAGTTGCGGATGTTTTTATAATACTCAACATCTGTTGCTATCAATACTTTGTAAAATCCATGTTCAGCACAATTTTTAAGCATGAAAACATTATTGTTTTCAAACACAATTTTTGCATCAATTCTTTTTAAACAAACCGGGCAAAGGCTGATTGTAAAATCATAATATGTATAAGCACGTTCAGGCATAAACAGTATGTATTTTATAAAGATAAATTTAAGTTACTGTGTTAAGATTAGCCGGTTGTTTAATTAATTTTTTTGGATGCAAAATATATCTGTAATAATAAATCAAGCCAAGCAATGCAGTTATTTGAATTGTTGAAAGACCAATACCGAATGTGTAATGCGGTTTTATAAAATCGAGCATAAAACGAAATAAACAATAACCAATCATAAACAGTTTAAAACTTGCGCCATTTTGCAATGTGAATTTTTTTTCAAGTTCAATAAGTGTTATCCAAAGGAGTATAAGAAAAATAATTTCATATATGCATACAGGATGTCTTGAAATATTATCGCCTAAATTCATACCCCAGGGTAAAGTGGTGGGTAATCCATACGTTTCTTCATAAACGCCCATGCTAAAACAACCAATACGCCCGATGATCAAAGCAAGTATCATAGGATAGGTAAACAGATCACCGGAAGCATATTTTTCTTTAATGAACATTTTGAAAAGTTCAACGCCGAGTAAGCCGCCTAAGAAACCGCCAACCACAGTTTTGTTCTGATAAAAATAAATCCATACATTATCTGCAATGCTTATTTGCGATGGGTTTTCAAGTGCACCGATAAAATGACTGCCGATAAAAGCTCCGAAAACAGCGCCAATTAAAATCCATGTGCGGTTTGATGATAGAATAATATCACCCCTGGTTTTTTTAAGAAATAAAAAATATCTGAAGCCTATAAAAAAGGCGAGAAACTCCATAATACTATGCAGTAAAATTTTTGATTGTCCTATTGTAATTGCAACCGGGAAATGCAAGCGGAGTAAATTAAAATGAAAGTTAGATTATTATTTTTTTAAAATTATTATATGATAGCGATAATGCAGGTATATAGAACTGCAAAACATGTGCGCAGTATTTCTAACTTATTCTTTTGCTATTCTTTTTTTCAGATGATCTGATAATCGGATAGCTAAGGATATTAAAGTAAGCGTGGGATTTACAGCGCCCGCAGTAACATAACAGGAAGCGCCGGCAACATATAAATTGTTTATGGCATGCAGTTTACAATTTGCATCAACAACACCTTGTTTTGGATCTTCACTCATACGCGTTGTGCCCATGTGATGCCAGCCACCACCTGTAAAAGAAGGCCAAGTTTCATCCTCCTCGTTTTGCAAATAATCATACAGTTTTACGCGGCCTTTTGAAGCGCGGCCGGCTTCCTCCCCAATGATGGTATTTATCATGCGCAGGCTATGTTTTTCAAGGGGCGTAAGCACCCAGTTAAGCTTTGCGCGTGGCATACCCAGCGCATCTTTTTCTGTATCCAGAGTAACACGCGAATCTGGATTCGGCGCCTGTTCCATACGCGTAAAAAGTTGAAACGCTTTAAAGCCTTTTGGAATATTTATGTGTTTCGGTTTCGTATTCTGTAATTTTTGTGCAGACTTTTCCATTGCATCTTTTTGATCTGTCCACACTTCAATAAATGCAGACTGATTTTCTGCAATCTCTAAAGGCGAAAGAGAACTGGTGCCGTTTAAGAGTTTGTATTTTGTTTGCATCTCTTCACTAATTGCCAGTTCCGCTCTTGCCTTTGTAACGCCAAAATCCATCATATACAATTTTACATCAGCAGGATCGGCAATCCAGAGACTTGAAGTTTTTATTTCAAGATGCTCCATAAAGTTGCGCCCCACGTGATCAT
>JBDTLW010000481.1:0-3057 GCA_039934575.1 Parafilimonas sp.
CATACGTGCAAGACCAACGCCAAACTGTGCATACAATTGTTCACCAACTGTACGTACACGGCGGTTACTCAAATGATCAATATCATCAATTTCAGCTTTAGCATTTGTAAGACGTACGAGATATTTAATGATCTCGATAATATCTTCTCTTGTTAAAACTTTTGTTTGAAGTTTTTGTGTTACTTCAAGTTTTCTATTGATTTTGTAACGACCAACTTCGCCAAGATCGTAACGTTTATCGCTAAAGAATAATTTATCAATAATACCACGTGCAGTTTCATTATCCGGTGCATCTGCGCCACGTAATTGGCGATAGATATGCTGAACGGCTTCTAACTCGCTGTTTGAAGTATCTTTATTTAATGTATTATATATTATAGCGTAATCACCGCCTACATCTTCTTTTTGTATGAAAACACTTTTCACATCCAGTTCACCTATAGCTTCAATAGCGTCTTCGTCAAGAACGGTATCGCGTTCCATCACAATTTCATTACGCTCAATTGATACAACTTCACCGGTATCTTCATCAACAAAATCTTCAACCCAGGTTCTTAAAACGCGGGCAGCTAATTTTTTGCCAACATAGGCTTTCAATGTTTTTTTATCAGCCTTCACTTCATCAGCCATTCCAAATAATTCAAGAATGTCTTTATCAGTTTCATAACCAATAGAGCGAAGTAAAGTTGTTACCGGGAATTTCTTTTTACGATCTATGTAAGCATACATTATATTATTAATGTCTGTAGCAAATTCCATCCAGGCGCCTTTAAAAGGAATTACTCTTGCAGAGTAAATTTTTGTGCCGTTTGGATGAATAGATTGACCGAAAAATACACCGGGTGAACGATGCAACTGGGAAACAACAACACGTTCAGCACCATTTATTACAAATGTGCCGCGTGGCGTCATGTAAGGAATATTTCCAAGAAACACATCCTGGACGATGGTTTGGAAATCCACGTGTTCTTCATCGTTACAGCTTAAACGCAGTTTTGCTTTAAGCGGAACGGCGTAAGTAAGCCCGCGTTCCATACATTCTTCAATGGTATATCGGGGAGGATCAATAAAGTAATCAAGAAATTCCAGTACAAAGATGTTGCGTGTATCCGTGATAGGAAAATTTTCCTTAAACACTTTAAACAAGCCTTCGTTATTACGCTTATCGGGCGTAGTTTCTAACTGGAAAAAATCTCTGAACGACTCTAATTGAATATCCAATAAATCGGGTGATTCAGCAAGGTTTTTTGTTTTTCCAAAGCTGATCCTGTTTTGCAATTTTGTTGATGACATATCTTGATTGATAGTTTTCCGGAAAAATTAGATTGGGCAGAACTTACAGGTTCAAAGGCATCTTTAAAGCAAACAATTTTAATTTTTATTGCCGCTTTATGCCAACAGCCCAAATTAAAGGATTGCAAAGGTAAAGCATTCACCTCAAATTTTTATAATTTTTTAAAAGGGAATTAGCCTGCAAAGTTAAAAAAATCAAAATAAAATAAATATGCCTTTAGCACTTGTGACTAATTTGATTTAATGTGTTTTAAACTTTAAAAAAACAAGACTGTCTCAAAATAAAAAAATCATGCGAATGAAAAAGCAAATTACTTTAGTTTCAATCCTGCTCCTTTTAATAAGTGGTATAGCCGAAGCGCAATTTTATGGTGGCGGTATTTATATGCAAAGAGGCTACAGAAGACCGCCTCCTCCCCGCCAGCAGCGTTATCAGCACCGTCAAAAATTACCTGCTTTTAAGCCAACAGTTAATCTTAGTATTGGCTATGGTTTTCCTAATCTTGATAAAGATTATTTATCAGATTTTTATAATTATTACAGAGGTAATCCCACACAAACAGGACCTGTTACTGCAGCTTTGGATTATCAGTTTAGCCGCTACAATAGTATAGGTGTTATGGGCACTTATGGTAAAGTAAGCGTTCCTTATATAGCATATAACACAAACAATGGAGTTACGGATTTTACAGGAAATCTTGAAAACTGGAGCGTAATGTTTAACATGATGAGTTATTTTCCAAGCTATGCAACCGTAAGCCCATACATACGCACTGCCATTGGAATTAATAACTGGAAACAGGATTATCTTAATCCAGACGGAAGTAAAGCGGCTGTTTCAGAAAATCCCACAAGTCTTGCTTACCAGGTTTCTATTGGTACAAGATTTAATTTATCTCCAAATGCAGGTTTTTATATTGAAGCCGGTTATGGAAAATATATTGTAAACGGCGGACTTACATTCAGGTTTTAATCTTTTAAGCAAAGTTGTTATAATATTAAACAGCAATGCCATGAATTTATGACGGCATTGCTGTTTAAAAGAATTTAATATTTAGCGGACTTAAAACATTGTTCCAAGAATGGCACCGAAAACTATTATCAGCACCCAAAGAGAAAGCATAATAACTGTGAGTATGCCCCAAAATTTTAATAATGATTTTAAATTCTGAAAAGATTTATTCAGGCTTATCTGATCATTAAGCCTGATGGCTGTCTGCATTTTTGAAGAAAAATTGTATAAGTATAAACAAGGGAAAAAATAAAGTAAAGCAATCACCAGAAAGTATATACAGATTATTATTGAAGCACTGCCGGCAGGAAGTTGTAAATTTTCAAATTCAGCTGATGAATAAAACGCATCACCTGCTAAAGCAGCAAGAATACCGATAATTAAAAGAAGCCCTATAATAATAAATCCTAAAATGGAGAGAAACTTTCCCCATTTAGCTGCTTCATTCAAATAAGGGATATTGCCGTTATCAACCTGTAGTGGAAATGTATTTGGCTGAAGAATGTCTTCCATATTTATATTTTTTAATGTCACCAAAGTAAATATTTTTTTCACAATGTGCGTGATTATTTATCCCTCATACGCAATAAAATTCTGTTGATTTTTTAGTTGATGTTATCCTGCTGAAGATTTGGTTTGTTTGATTGCAGCAAGAAATGTTTTACTGAATGCGCAAGTATTTTAAGTGAATACCTCGTCATTTTATTTTTTTTAAAACAGAAATAATAATTAGAATGATTCAAGTTTAGCAG
>JBDTLW010000482.1:0-3050 GCA_039934575.1 Parafilimonas sp.
TGTTCCCATATTTTACTATGGCTTACAAGTATGCGTTTTTCATTGCGATCAAACTCTATTACCATAAACTGCGCAGTGTCATCAGCTACTAAGCTCTTACCATCTTCTTTAATCAAATGACGGTTAGGTGCAAATCCTTCCAAACCATAAGGCAACTGTACAATAGCGCCGCGATCATCTTTTCTGATGATTGTACCTTCATGAACACTGGCTACTGCAAATGTATCCTGCAAAGCAGTCCATGGATCTTCTTCCAATTGCTTATGACCAAGCTGCAGCTTGCGGTTTTCTTTATCAATTGACATGATGATCACGTCAATTTCTTCGCCTGTTTTTGTGTATTCACCAGGATGATTAAAGCGTTTAAGCCAGCTTAGATCGCTAATGTGAATCATACCGCCAATACCAGATTCAAGCTCAACGAACACGCCATAAGGTGTAATGTTTTTAACAACACCTTTATGCTTGCTGCCTTCAGGATATTTTTCTTCAATATTATTCCATGGGTCTTCTGTAAGTTGTTTGATAGAGAGACTCATTTTGCGTGACTCTTTATCAAGCGTTACAACTTTTGCTTCATGTTCATCTCCAAGTTTAAAAAATTCTTTTGCATTGATAGGCGTATTTGCCCAGGTAATTTCACTTACATGAACCAAGCCTTCCACACCAGGAAGAATTTCAAGAAAAGCGCCATAATCTTCAATATTAACTACTTTGCCTTTTACAGTTGCGGCTTCATGTATAAATTCAGGCAATACATCCCATGGATGGGGTGTTAGTTGCTTTAAACCAAGACTAATGCGTTTTTTATCATCATCAAAATCAAGCACAACAACCTGTAATTTCTGATCCATCTTCACTACTTCGCCTGGATGTGAAATGCGTCCCCATGAAATATCTGTTATATACAATAAACCGTCAAGCCCGCCAAGATCCATAAATGCACCAAAGTCTGTGATATTTTTCACAGTGCCTTCAAGTACCTGGCCTTTTTCAAGCTTACTAATTATTTCTGCACGTTGTGCTTCAATATCACTTTCAATTAAAGCTTTATGAGATACTACGGCATTTTTTATAGCCTCATTAATCTTTACAACTTTAAACTCCATTGTTTTATTAACAAACTGGTCGTAATCTGTAACTGGCTTCACATCAATTTGCGAACCGGGTAAAAATGTTTCAAGACCAAATACATCTACTATTAAGCCGCCTTTTGTTTTACTGGTAACATAGCCTGTAACCACTTCGCCGGTTTTATGTACTTCAACAATTCTTTCCCATGCGCGAAATACACGGGCTTGTTTACGGCTAAGATGCAGGTTGCCATCACGGTCTTCTTTTTCAACAACCATCACTTCAACTATATCGCTAACTTTAAGATTTGGATTATCGCGAAATTCATTCAGCGAAACAAGACCATCACTTTTAAAACCAATGTTTACAACAACATCCGTTTTTGTAAGTGCCACTACATTTCCGTTTATTATTTCTCCATCTTCAATTGATACAAAAGTGTTCTCGTACACTTTATCGTATTTTTCTTTTTCCTCGTTAGTATAATGTGTAACGTTACGCTTGTCAACACTCCAGTCAAAATCATCGTGTGCAGCAAGTTTTTCTTCTACCGGTTGAAGCAAAGATTCGGTTACTGAGTCTTCAATAACAGGTTGTGGAGTTGTTTGTGATACAACGTTTTCACTAACTGGTTGGGGGATTGATTCAGAAGAACTATCCTTTTCTTCTGCAGCAGGTGCATTTGTTATCGCTGTAGTTGCTTCTTCCGTTGGAGCGGAGTTAGCAGTCTCCTGTACATCAGCGTTTGTGCCTGCCTCTACTTCTTCAGGCTGATTAATAATATTATTTTCACTCATGATAAAATCCCGTTGTTTTATTCGGGGCGGCAAAATTAATAAAAAAGCACTAAAAATTAGCGCTTTTGAGAAGAAATTATAGGGAGGTTACATTCTTATGAATGTATATAATTATGTAAATGCTCAATGGTTTCTTTTTGAGTAAGTATTGTTTCTGTAACTACATCGTTAATGGAAATAATTCCTTTAAGTTTTCCTTGTTCAATTACCGGCAGATAACGGATATTTTTTGAAGACATAAGCTGCATGCAATGTTCAACACTATCGTTTTGGGTAATGGAAGGATATTCATCATTCATAATTTCACCTACCGTAGTTTCATTGGAAGACCGGCCTTTTAAAATTATTTTACGTGAATAATCACGTTCCGTCATCAACCCAATAAATTTATCATTAAGCACTACGGCAACAGAACCTATGTTTTTCTCAGACATTAATCTTAATGCATCAATTACGGTTAATTCTGATTGAACAGATTCTACATGGCTGCCTTTTCGTTTTAATATGTCTGACACTTTTCGCATGGGTTAAAATTTATAAATGAAAAAGAAAATTTAACCAGGTTTCTTATTGAATGTCATCATTAATATCTCCAAGCATATTAATGATGTATGATTCATTAAAATTACCACTATTATTTTTAATATAGGCTTCAACTTTGCTTTGTGTATCACCCTGAAAAGCTTTCGGAAAGCTTTTCTTTTTTAATTCTACCGGTTGCAAAAGATTATTATAATAAATAAACCAGGTGGTGTTATCCACGTATTTCCCATCAGAAATAGCTTGCGTCATTGCCTGAGAAGCCCGGCTTGTAACAGGCTCTTCAAAACTGGTAGCTGTATATTTAAGAAATGAATATTTATTCATATCATAGAGTAAAGCTTCTAAGAATTTTCCTTTGTAATCAGGGCTGAAAAATTCACCGCGCATAAACAGATGCGGCTTATCCGTAATTAAAGTAAATGAGTATATTTTACTTGGGTCTGCTTCCATAATAATGTTAGAATCCGTATTCTTAAAATATAATTTACTGGCTACTTTATCATACATAAAAAGCAGCTTTTTACTAAACTCATTGTTATCTGTTGTTTTTACGGAACCTTTTGTCCAATCTTTATTAAAGTATGGGCTGCCTCCTACATCACCACTGCCTTTATATACAGGCAGCACTACATCATT
>JBDTLW010000483.1:0-3045 GCA_039934575.1 Parafilimonas sp.
GCAAACATTAATTTGAATTCATTAAAATCTTCACGTTGTTCAAGCGGCGCCTCAAGCTTTCCTTTTTGAATGCCATCCATTAAATACCAAAGCATGTGACTTATCTGTTTTGCAGTAAGATCACTTATATCCTGTGCAGGGTTATAACCATAAATACCTATCGTATTTGCCAATCCGCTCATGCCTGCATATTGCATAAGCATACAGGCTTCTTCTCCGTTAAAACCATTTGGTGTAATGCGGTTTGCCGGCGCATTACTATGTTGTATGGCGCAAATATCAAATGCAAAAATATTTGCATTGCGGATAACAGGTTCCATTGTTTCTATGTGCTCTTTTACAACACCAACACGATAACAATCAAAACGAAATTTATCTATTGTCTCCAGCATGGCAGGATGCACAAAATAACTTTGAAAGCCAATATGATTATAATGTTTTAAATAATTAGGTTCATCTGTAAACATATCCATTAAAAAATTTTCTGCCGGCATGCGGCTTTCTGCATTCATATCTAAAAAAGCATCTACACATGTGGCTTCAATTATTTTTTTCTGCAGTGCAAATACATTGTATTGCGCTTTCATTATATCGTGCGAGCCGCCAAGTATCACTGTTTTTTTTCCCAAGGCTGATAGCTCACTCAGTACTTGTTGCAATGCAGAATATGTATCATCAAGCGAAGCGCCTGATTTAATATTTCCGATATCTGCAACCTTTACATCTGTATGCCAATGATACAGATTATAAAAATGAGAACGGACTGCATTGATGCCGCTGTTATCTGTTTTTAAAACGCCGGCACCGCGTGCTTCACCACAGCCAACAATAATAAGATCTGCCGCAGCAACATCAGGGAAATTATCGGCATAAACATCAATATAATTGCCCAGTTGTTTTGCATTGAAGCCTTCATCATTGTTTAAAAAAACAGAAGCAGGTACTGGCTCTAAAAAATCAACTATTGTATCAACAGAATAAAATGCCATATTTATTTTATTGCGACAAACATAATTAAATTCTGCAGTAAACTATCCGCAGAATAATGCCTGTGCGTAACCTGCGTATAAATTTTTCTCCGGCAATTCTTCAAATTCATACTCAATATTTATGATATCACAAAACATTTAAAGCTGTTACCACTTTTATTTTGAATTGTTTAACCGATAAGTAAATATTAAAGAATGATAGCAGCATATTTTTGCATGGAATGTTATGCGTTACTAAATATATATTTTCTGTTTTACTGGTACTGATTTGTATGAATATTTTACAAGCTCAGCAACGCCAGTCTGTGTTGCCATCATTATTAAATAACGAAGCAAAAAATAATGATAATGCCGAAGCAATGCTGAAACAAAAAATGTTTGTGAAAGTTATTACAAGCAAGAATAAAATTTTTGTTGGAGAACCTATAATGGCAACATATAAATTTTATGTGGTAATGCAGATAAATGATCAGCCAACAGTAACCAAACAACCGGAGTTTGCGGGCTGCAGCGTAAAAGAATTAAATTTTGAACAGGGTCCGGAACTTGAAAATATTGATAACCTGTATTATGCAGTTTATACTATAAGAAAAGTGCAGCTAACGCCACTGCAGCCGGGCAAGTTTTCACTGGGTAAAGCTTTTGTAGAAAATGATGTTCAACTTAGAAATCCTGATGACCCCTACGTTATAAACAGATACAATATCAGTATAAGCAATGCTGATGTTTCAGTAGATGTAAGCCCTTTGCCTGAAAAAGATAAACCTGAAAATTTTAATGGAATTACCGGCACATTTAATATATCTGCTTCTGTAACTAATGCTAAAATTCCTGTTGGCGAAAACGGGCATCTTATTGTAACCATACATGGTTCTGGCAATATTGATGCAATTAACAAACCTAAAATTTTATGGCCTGCTAATACAGAACATTTTGATGGCAGTGATTCGCAAAATATCAATAAAGCTGTTTTTCCTATAACCGGCGAACGCGTTTTTGATATTCCGTTTATAGGTAAGAAAGAAGAAGCAATTTTTATTCCGCCAATACAGTTTAGTTTCTTTAATACTGCAATTGAAAATTATCAAACAGTTGCTACGGATAGTATTGAAATAACTTTTACAAAAGCGCTTGCAAGAAAAGATGAATTTACCAATGTGGTGAATTATGATATATCCAATAGAAAATATCTATGGTTAGTTCCGGCAATTGCTTTTATAGTTGCATTAATTGGTTTCATTTCTTACAGAAGAAATAAAAAACAAGTTCAATCAGCAAAGCCCGTTGTAAACATAACTGCTGCACCGGTTTTTGCTCAGCCTCAGCCTGTATATCATGTAAAATACAGAACAGATTTTTCGCGCTATTTAAGTGAGCTTGAAAATATAAAAGAAGATAAACAATTTTTTTCCAGGGCGAAAGAGCTGCTTACAAAAGCAATTGCAGAAAGAGTTGATTCTAATCAAAATGCAGAACAGCTTTTAATTGATGAGCTTAAACAAAGAACATACGATGCGCCTGTTTGTAATAAGGTTGCTGCTTTATACGAAGCGCTTAATATAAACCTGTATGCCCCTTTTGAAACCGAAACAGAGCTTGCATTTTATTTTAATGAATTAAAGCATGTGATTGAAGAGTTGCAGGCAGAGGGCTAATCAGTGTATTTATAACCAACACCTCTTACCGAATGAAAATATTTCGGATTACGACTGTCTGATTCAAAATATTTTCTGAAATTTAAAATGAAGTTGTCAATGGTTCTTGTGTTTGGATAAACTTTATAACCCCACACAGATTGCAGAATTTTTTCTCTTGTTACAACCTGGTTTTTATTTTCAATAAGCAGCTTAAGCAACATGGTTTCTTTTTTACTTAATTCAACTGAAGAACCATTTTTTAATATTGCCTGCTGTGCTTTAAAATCAATTGTATTATTATCAAACTGATAAGTATCCAACCCAGAATCTTTGTCCGAAATCTTTTTATTTTTTATTATAAGCTTATCTACACGCAGCAATAATTCTTCCAGATTAAATGGTTTGGTAAGATAATCATC
>JBDTLW010000484.1:0-3031 GCA_039934575.1 Parafilimonas sp.
TACCACCGTTGTAATCCGGCGGATAATGAATCCAGTCTGCATAATCAATAGCCAGGTCGCCGTCTTCTTTATTTGGATTAAAAGGACGCAGAATTTCAATCGCTAAAACATTCTTTCCATCATAATTAATTGTGCTTGTAACATCAAGATCAAACATTCTGAACGGGCCTTTTATCTGCATTGAATCAGCTATAAGTTTTCCATTAAGCCAAACATTGGCTTTATAATTTATGCCGTGTAATTTCAATACAACATTTTTATTTTTTTCTGATGAAGGCAAACTGAATTCTTTGCGAAACCACCATGTATGATTGAATTTTTCATCAGCAAGTTTCTCGAAGTTCTTTGCATAGAAAGGATCGAAATTGTAAAAATGATTTGCAAGCAATCCGGCGACGATCGTTGAAGGAACCGTGATGGGATACCAACTATCCGCAGAAAAATTTGCACCTGAAATATCATTGCCTTTTGCATGATCTGTAACCGATGATTGCATACGCCAATCATCATGTAAAATCATACTGAAGTTTTCTTGCTGGGTTTGACTGGAGCATTGATAAAACAATGACACGCAAACAATCAATAAAATAGATTTCATATAACAATTCTTTTTTTAAATACTTAAAACATTAGTTCAAATGACACAATATATATTTTGTTTCAATACTTTTTTTGAAAAGCGGATTTAATGTTTTATCCTGTCTTTTGCATTATGATAATTCCCTTTGGCCTGTATAAAGTTTCCAACTTTTCCCAGCCCGAATTTGGGCATGTTATTATAAACACATTCATAATTATTTTTTTCAACCAAATATGTTTCATGCCAAATGCCCACATCACCATTATTTTTAATCACCCTGTTAAAACGTTGCCATGCCGGCAAGTGATTTGAGTTAGGATTTTTAGCGTAGGCCTCAAGCTTTTCAAATGATTCCCAATATTGCAACATAATCGTTGTTCTGCCAAACCAGACTTCAGCGCTTAAAAATCCTTATTCTTTATTCTTATAAAGTTCTTTTATCATTTTTGGCATTGATGTGGCAACTGGCACCCATTTATTAAATTTCCAGAATTTATTTACACGCATACCAATCATGAACAAAACAAATGGATCACCCATTTTCACAGTCATCCTTTCTTTAATAATCATAAAAAAATTATTTTAATGTTATTTAAAGAATCTAAAAGTAGCAGAAGCATAAATTATCTTTTGTTTCTTATTGCTGAAAAACTTGGCTATTTAATTGCATCATAATACAAAGCGGCTGCACCAAGAATTCCGCTGTTATGTAAAGATGAAATTTCAATACTTAAACGCTCCGCAGATTTTGTAAATACACAAGTTTTAATACGCTTCCACATCGCTTCTTCAAAATATGCATAAGCATGACGAACAGAACCACCAAGCACAATTAATTGCGGATCGTAAGTGTATATAATCATCTTGATACAATTGCCAAGATGTTCGCCAAACTCATCATACAATTTTAAAGCTTGTGCATCTTGTTGTTGTGCTTTTTCAAACACAAATTCGCCGCTTAATCCATATACATTTTCAAAGAATGAACCGCTGCAATAGTATTCATAGATTTTATCAAGATACTCAACACATCCAAATTCCCCGGCACCGCAATTATGTCCCGCATACAATTTTTTGTTGATGATAATACCTGCACCAACACCGGTTCCAACCGTTAACCCGATCATCGAATTAAAATCTTTTCCTTCACCAAAATAATACTCACCTAAGGCAAAACAATTCGCATCATTATTTACAAACACAGGAATTTTATAACGCGTTTCCATGTATTTTTTTAAATGCACTTCTTTCCATGAAGGAATATATTGTACATCATACACGATGCCTTCTTCAACATCAACAACACTGGGAACGCCAATGCCAATTGCTGCAACATCATCATTTATTAACTGATCGGTTAATGCAAATACATCATTCAAAACTTCTTCCTCACTTCCATTACTGTGTATGCGTTGAGATAAGATTTCAGAAAGATTATTTTCATAAACGTATGCACCGCGAATATTTGTTGCACCTAAATCAATACCGATAATTTTTTCTTTCATGAATATTATATAGAAGATTTTAATATCGGTCTGACGCTTCAAAAGCGTCTGACCGCATTATGAAATTTCTTTTTTATCAAAAATAGTTTTATTTTTTATAAGAGGTTTTGCCCAAAAACCAATGCTTAGCATATAGCCCATTGTAAGATAAATAAAGCACATGCCTGCTTTTAAACCAAAAAGATTTCCGAGTGCGCCAATAAGCAATTGCACAACCGCTCCGCCAATTATGCCTGTTACTAATATGCCTGCAAAAGAGCCGTGATCTTCTGAAACAGAACTGAGTGCTAATGAAAAAATAACAGGATACATTACCGACATAAAAAAGCCAACGATAGAAAATGAATACAGCGAAACATTTGCGCTGCCGAAAAGACCAAGCGTGAGAAATATTAATGCCGGTATAGTAAATGCGATTAATAGTTTTCGGCTATCCATTATTTTTAAAAGAAGTAATCCGAGTACGCCGCCTGCAGTCATCAATCCCCAGAAATAAGCCACTGCATGTGCGCCGGTTGTTTGAGGATCAAATTGGTGGTACTCAAATAAAAATTGTGACATCCAGTATGAAACACCCTGCTCTGTACCAACGTAACAAAACAGCGCTATAAAATATGCAATGACTACGGGCTTTTTTAAAAGCAGTAAATGTGTTTTTAAAGGACCCGCTTTTTCATCGCTTGTTAATTCTACTTTCGGAAATTTTGATAAAAATATTATCAGGAACATAAACAAACAAATAACTGCAAACAGCCAGTATAAAGATATCCAGGGCATATCATTGGGCACATGTGATCTCAATATTCCAAATAATCCTGAATCATTTATCTGCATATTTTTAACCATGGAAGCATATACCAGGGGGCTGATAAAAGATGCGGCTCCAAATATAAGTTGCGCCAATACTGATGTGAATGCATAGTTCTCTTCACCGCCTGCCGTTCTG
>JBDTLW010000485.1:0-3027 GCA_039934575.1 Parafilimonas sp.
CCGTTGTTCCATTCAATGCAGAAAATGATAAGCTGCTGCGCATGAATTTTACAGTAACCAATACAGAATTAAATAATGAAATTTTAGAAGATGGCGACAGGTTTGCTTCTTACATCAAACAAAAAATAATTGACGCAGATGCTTTATATGGTATTGGCGGGTATGCTGAATACCGTTCATTTTACAACCGTAGCGATATGTTTGATGCAGCACCCGGCATTGAACCGCGGCGTTTACACATAGGCATTGATATTTGGGGCGAAGCGGGTACACCGGTATATGCATTTATGGGTGGTATGGTGCATAGCTTTGCATTTAATGATCATTTTGGAGATTATGGCGCTACACTAATTTTGCTCCATCAGCTTGATGGCATTGCATTTTACAGCTTATACGGTCATATTTCTTTAAGTGATATTAATGATATACAAGCAGGTGAATATGTGATACGCAGCAAAGAAATTGCGCATTTTGGAAAGCCTGCAGAAAATGGGAGCTGGCCACCGCATTTACATTTTCAAATTATTCATGATCTCGAAATGAATAGGGGCGATTATCCCGGAGTTTGCAGTTATAGTGAGAGGGATAAATATCTTAAAAATTGTCCTGATCCTGATCTTGTTTTAAACATGATGCAGTATGCAGTGATTTAAAAATTACTTTTTTTAATTGATTCATTATTTTTGACACAATAAATTTATTAAACCAGGAAATTATGCCTAATCATTCCGCTTCAACTGATCCAAAAAAATTTGTTTTGAATGTTTTTATTGCGTTTGTAATTGTGTTTGTTTTTACAATGCTCATGATGCTATGGCATGGTGATTCTGAACATTCAGATGGTCATTTTCATTATAACACAAGGATAATGGAGCCTTAGGGTATTCGCCTGGTAATGCCGATATTGATGCCTGCACTTGAAATGGAGAGACTGCCTGTGCCTACGCCGCTAAAAGTTGTTTTATAATAAGGTTCTATACGCAAATTATTTTTTGTATGTATTTGTAATTGATAACCTGCGCTAAGATTTAAAACAGAAAACCAGTTTTGTGTTGTATGATAATATGGATAGCCTCCATTGTATTCCTGCCCATTTTTTATATAAGCGTAATTATAAAATTCCTTATTCATAAGATAAGATGAAAGCCCTGTAGTTGCAAACCATGTATGTTTTTTTATTTTGCTTATATCATATTTTACATTCAACGGAATTTCAAACATTTTGCAATATCCATTTGCCGATAACAATTCTGCATTATAGAAATAAGGCACTTTGCTCTTATCAAAATATTCACCGGAAGTGTAATAATTTTTCTTATCAAGAAATAGCCCCGATTCAATACTAATCTTATTAAATTTATAGCCAACAAGCAAGCCAATATTATATCCAACAGACTGCGTTTTTTGGAAATGTACAAAGCTAAAATCTCCGCCTGCCAATAAACCAGCATAAAAATAATGCGTGTTATTTTTTTCTTTTTTTAATGCTGATTTTGCTTTTGATATATCTGCGGGTTTCGTGTTTTTATTTATAGCAGTTGAATTATCCTTTTGTATGTAGATTAAGGTTTGCGAATCAATAATGTTGTTGCCGTTGTTATTCAATTCAACATTATTAATATCCTTTGTTTTATCAGCAGATTGAATTTGAGGTTCATTATTTTCATATTTTTCAGGCAGCGAAGAATTATCAATATTCAAATTATTATTACTGCTTTTTTCCTCAATTTTATTTTGCGCTTTCAATTGATTTTTATAATGAATTGAAGAGTTATTTTCAACACTTGTTGTAATGCCTTTTTTCTCTTGCCCGGTTACAGTCAGCTTTAAGTTTTTAGTTGATAAATTATTGCCTGCAACCGGTAGCGTATTTGCTTCAGCATCTTTTGTTTTTGTTTGAAGTGATGATGCTGAATTGTTTTTTGTGATGCTATGTTGTGTATTAAATTTATTGTATTCCGTATTTGCTATCCAACCCAAAGGAATAAGCAAAAACCACCAGAATACAAATCTGCGTTTTCTTTTTTTCTCTTCAACAGGTGGTTCGTTTCCTTCCCCATGCACAGCAGCAAACACGGCATTCCAGTCGGAAGCCTTCTCTGCATCCACATCATAGTTTTCTGCAGCCTTACGCATCATTTCATCCATATCGTCTTCTTTCATGTAAAGCATAACATATTGCCTTTATCATCTTTTACTAAATATTTTTGCAGAAATGCTCTTGCCTTTGACAAATTAGATTTTGATGTACCTACTGAAATACCAAGCATGTCTGCAATTTCCTGGTGTGTATATCCATCAATTACATACAGGTTAAAAACTACTTTATAAGCAGGACTTAATTTTCTTATTAAAGCAATCAGTTCTTTATAAACAAGCTGGTTTTCGCCATCGTTATTCGTCCCTTTATGTTCCCAATTATCATGCTGCACTGTGCCATTGTTTAAAACCAGATTCTCTCTGCCCATAAAATCTATTGAAGCATTTATTACAATTCTTCTTATCCATCCAAGAAACATGCTTTCAATATTATTATAATCTCTTATCTCGAATTTTTTAAAGTTCTTGAAAATTTTTACAAATGCATCATTAGCTGCATGCGCTGCATTTTCAAAAGAGTGTACATAACGATATGAAACACGCAATGCATACGGAAGATACTTATCATAAAGCATCTTCTGGCATTTTGCATCATTTTCCATGCAGCCTTTCATGATATATAAAAGCTCATCCAACCCGATAAAATATTTTATTAAACTTATTAAACTGTTGTTAAGCTAAAAAGGTTGCCTTGCTCTAAAATTTCAAAAGCAATTGCATGGTTATATCCTTCCACTCGTTTTGTAATGTTGCTGAAGGTCTTTGTTTATCTGCACGCCTGTACCAATAATCAGCATTTGAAATATCGCCTTCTTTTCTATGAAGATAAGCATGCACCCAACATGAATTTTTATCATCCAATGAATCTATTAGTGCATGTGCTTTTTGCCAATTGCCTTTTGCATCATACCATAAAGCCTGCAGATA
>JBDTLW010000486.1:0-3016 GCA_039934575.1 Parafilimonas sp.
GTTTATTGTCTGATTTTTGCGTGTTGTTTACCCAGCTTTCTAATTGTTTTAAAATATCGCTTTGTTGTTTTTTTTCTAACACTAAAGCCATGCTGGTCATGACTTCTAAGGAAATTTTCTAAACATCGTATATCGCAATATCACTTCAAGCAATAAATAAAAAAGTGCAGCCGCAATTAAAGGGAAAAATTTATCTGTATAGCGGTTATAACTCGTTACCTGTATTTTTGATTTTTCTAACTGGTTAATGCTTGTGTATATTTTTTGCAATGCATCATTATCTGTTGCATGAAAATATTGTCCGCCGGTTTGGTCAGCAAGTCTTTTTAATAATGGCTCATTAAATTGTAAAGTCTTGTGCTGAACAATTGGACCTAATGGTGAATCAACAACTTCATCAACTTCTTTTTCTGAACCCACACCAATAGTATAAACTTTTATACCATAATATTTCGCCATTTGCAAAGCCATATCCGGAGGAATGGTTCCGCCAAAATCAACACCATCTGTAAGTAAAATAATTATTTTACTTTTTGCTTTACTGTTGCGCAGCCTGTCAACACTTGTGGCAAGACCACTGCCAATTGCTGTGCCTTCATCCTGCAGATAACCGCTTTCAATGGTTTGTATCTGGTTTAAAACTGCATCATGATCTGCCGTAAGCGGACAGAGCGTAAAACTAAGATTGCTGAATATCACAATTCCAATTTCATCACCAGGTCTGTTGCGTACAAAATCTGCAGCAACTTTTTTAGAGGCTTCCAAACGATCAGGATTAAAATCTTTTTCCGTCATACTGCCGCTTATATCAAAGCACAAAACAATATCAATGCCTTCGCCTTCATTTCTTGTTTCTGTAAATTTTTCGCGCGGTCTTGCCAAAGCAATAATCAAACATATAATACCAAGACATCTTAGTACAAAAGGTAAATGACGTAATGCAGTTCTGAAACCCGGCGTCCCTTTTACAAAATGCGTAGTGGTTACCAGCATTGATGCCTGCTGCTTTTTATTACGCCGTGCATATTCATAAATAAGCACAGGCATAAGCAACAAAGCGCCTAATACCCAGGGATACGCAAACTCAATATTTTGATACCATTCTGTTAGCATTATTTCTTGCTTCGTTTACTGATTCATCAATTTGTTGCAGGCCGTTTATTATTTCTTTTAACGTGTTTTTACTCTCTTCTGCCTGAGGCATATACTTGGCAAATTTTACAGATGCATTCATCTCAAACACATCTTGAAATTTTTTGCGCAATTGCACATCCTGCATATACACATGTGTGCGTGAAAATAATTCTGTTGTGGTTAACTGCAGCGCTTTTATGTGCATCATTTCTTCAAAATATTGCCGGGTAATCATATCAATTTCAGAATGAAATTTTCTTATTTCTGTTTTTGACATTAACGGCTCTTTTTCCAGTGCATATAATTTTTCAATGGCACGCTCAAGTGCTGTTCCTTTTAATATGATTTTTGGTGCAGCAATAATTTCCTTTTTTCTTTTTTTAATGATGATGAAAATAATAACTGCGAGTAAAATAATAATAGCTGCGATGATAACAGGCATCCAGTTAAAAGATGTTTGCACATCAATAATATCTTTTATTGGGTGATAATCTTTTAAGTCGGAAACATCAACCGGCAACACAGTTAAATACACAGGTACTGTTACAAGCTGAATTTGTTTACCTGTTGTTTTATCCTGAAGAATAAAAACAAATGGACCAAGCTGCCATCTTCCTGAATCAAAAGAAGTGATTGTAAAATTTTGCTGATATGTATTAACGCCTTGTACATTAATCGTATCAATAGCTGTACGTTTTAAAATTTCTGTATGCGCAATGGTATCTTTTAATTGAGGCCAGTTTGTAACAAAATTTATTCGCTCATTAACACCAGCCAAACTAAATTGAAGTGTAACCTGTTCGCCCAATAAAATTTTATCACGGTCTAAAGAAGCTGATACTGATTGAGCAGAAGTATGGAGATGTAAGATGAAAGATATAAGAAGTAAGAAGAATAGTTTTGTTGATTTGATGACAGTTAACAGTTGACAGTTGATAGTTGACAATTGACAATTGAAGGTTGACACACGCAAAAAGCGGGACAGGTGTTGACGGTTAACTTTTGAATGTTTTCTCATGCTCTTTTAACAAAAAATTCCTGCAGTGCTTTTACATAATCATCGCCGGTTGCAAGCTGAATAAGATCAGCGCCTGCCAAACGAAAATTTTGTTTTGCATCTTCCTGTATTTTTTTATACTGACGATTATACTCGTGTTGTGATAATGCGTTTTGTGTGTTCAATAAAATTGTTTCACCGGTTTCAGCATCCTGCAATTGCAGCAACCCAATTTTCGGAAGTTCAACATCGCGTTTATCATGCACCTGTATGCCTATAATATCATGACGTTTTGCAGCAACTTTTAATGCCTGCTCATATCCTGCATCAGCAAAATCACTCAAAATAAATACAATGCTTTTATGCCGCGTTACATTATTTAAATAACCAATGGCTTTTGTAATATCGGTGTGTGATGAACGCGGCTGATATGTTATCATTTCCCGCATCATATATAAAACATGTTCCTTCCCTTTTTTTGCCGGAATATATTTTTCAACTTTATCACTAAAAAAAATTAATCCTGCTTTATCATTATTTTTTATGGCTGAAAAAGCAATTACAGCAGCCATTTCTGTAATTAACTCCTGCTTGCTTTGCCTGAAAGTGCCGAACAAACTGCTGGCGCTTACATCAATCAGCAGATAAACACTCAGCTCTCTTTCCTCCTCAAATACTTTGCTATATGTATGATCCATACGTGCAGAAACATTCCAGTCAATAAAGCGAACATCATCACCGGGCTGATATTCCCGCACTTCTTTAAACGCCATTCCCTGCCCGCGAAATGCAGTATGATATTCACCTGTAAAAAGATGATTAGTTAGCCGCTTGCTTTTTATTTCAAGCGCTCTTACTTTTTTTAATAGTTCGCTTACTTCCATT
>JBDTLW010000487.1:0-3010 GCA_039934575.1 Parafilimonas sp.
CCACTTCCATTTGAATAAAACAATTGCAAAACACTATTTTGTTTTTTCATTGAAGTAAAGCCACCCATTTGTTGCAAAATATTTTCAAGCATCTTTAAATCATTTGCAGATACTTCAATAATTTCATCTGTTACCAAAACCTCATCTACACTTCCTGCTGTTAAAAGATCTCCATTCTTAATTATAGCAACATGTGTACAAACTTTTTCTACTTCATCCAATAAATGACTTGCCATAATAATTGTTTTTCCTTCTGCCGCAAGCTTTATTATCAATTCTCTTATTTCAGCAATGCCATTCGGATCTAACCCATTTGTTGGTTCATCAAAAATTAAAATTTTAGGATCTCCTAATAAACAAGATGCAATAGCAAGTCTTTGTTTCATACCCAAAGAATAAGTATTGAACTTACTTTGCTTGCGCTGATACAAGTTTACTTTCTGCAACACATTATCAATCTCATTAAAACCTTTTCCTTTTATGTGTGCAGCAATCCGAAGGTTTTTTTCACCTGATAAATAATGATAAAAGTTTGGCGTTTCAAGCAAGGTTCCAATCTGCTTTCTTATTTCGGCGTCAGCAGGTTTGCCCATTAAACTAAAGCTTCCTGCCGATGGTTTTAATATATCAAGTATAATTCCAAGCAGCGTTGTTTTGCCGCTTCCGTTCGGACCAAGAATTCCATAAACACTTCCTTCAGGCACGGTAAATGAAACATTGTTTAAAGCAGTAACTGTTTTGTAATGTTTGGTGATGTTGTTCAACTCAAGAATATTCACAAATAAATTTTTATCAAAATAAAGCTAACCAATTTTAAAATTGAAAATAAAAAGTACAAAAGGAAGGTTCGCCATTATTTTGAGCTATTGCTTATTTGAAAGGTAATGAGTCAAAAAATTATATGTTAATGTTATTGATCAGACGTTTATACATACCATGAATTGATAGTTTCGTTCAGCTTATGAAGCACAAAATTTTATCGCTTATATTTTCGCTGACCTTTATAACAACTGCTTTTGCAGGAAAGATAACAGGCACCGTGTATGATGACAAAGGCAATCCGCTGGCTTACGCATCTATACTTATAAAAGAACAAAGGAGCGGCACCACTGCAAACCAGGAAGGGCATTATTCGTTTGAACTAAACCCCGGCAATTATACTATCGTTGTGCAATATGTTGGCTTTGCAAAACAGGAAAAGAAAATACGTATTGATAATAATGATCTGCAACTTGATTTTAGATTACAGCCGCAGCAATTGCAACTAAATGATGTAATAGTAAAAACAGGAAGTGAAGATCCTGCGTATGCTATTATTCGCAATGCTATAAAAAAGAGAGAAGAATACCGCACTGCACTTGATTCTTTTACCTGCGAAGCGTATATAAAAACACTGATCAAAACGAGATCATTATCACATAAAATATTGGGTCAAAAAATTGACAGTGCAGACTGGAAACAAATGGGCGTAGACTCTGCAGGCAAAGGCATTATTTATTTATCAGAATCGCTAACAAAAATCGCTTTTAAAAAACCGGATAAAAT
The DNA here is from genome assembly GCA_039934575.1 of Parafilimonas sp. Lineage (GTDB taxonomy): Bacteria > Bacteroidota > Bacteroidia > Chitinophagales > Chitinophagaceae > Parafilimonas. The sequence goes on from JBDTLW010000487.1 coordinate 1,546, forward strand.
AAAGCTTGAAGTTTTATCAGGAAGAGAAAGCGGAAGCAAGGGTTATGGATTTAATTTTCCCACCTTCATAGATTTTTATAATAACAATGTACAGGTATTGGGCGGACAAATGTCACCACGCGGTTATGTATCTCCTATTGCTGATGGCGCTTTAGGATTTTATAAATATCATTTTCTCGGTTCTTTTTTTGAAGATGGTCGCGAGATAAACCGCATACAGGTTATACCACGCAGAAAGTATGAACCGTTGTTTTCAGGAACTATTGAAATAACGGAAGGGGATTGGCGAATATATAGCCTTGATTTAATGCTTACCAAAGAATCGCAGCTTGAAATTTTAGATACAGTAGAGATAAGGCAAATACAATTTCCTGTTACAAAAAATATCTGGCGCACAAAAGACCAGGTATTGTATTTCACTTTTAATAAATTTGGTATTGATGCTGTTGGTAATTTTTTAAATGTATTTAATAACTATGATGTAACGCCTTCTTTCAAAAAGAAATACTTCAACAATATTGTAGTTAAGTTTGATACGGCTGTAAATAAAAAAACAATTACATATTGGGATTCTGTAAGACCTGTGCCGCTTGAGCAGGAAGAGATAAAAGATTATAAAATAAAAGACAGCATATACACTTACCGGCATGATTCATCTTACACAAAACATTACAGGGATTCTTTGCGGCGCATGCAGGGAAAGATCAGTATAAAAAATATTTTATGGAACGGATTTACGCGCTCTAATTACGATCCTAAAAACTATACCAGTATTCAATGGCAGCCATTATTAAAACAAATTCAATACAACACAGTTGAAGGTCTTGCCTTAAATGCAGAAGCAACTTTCAGTCATGCATTTCCGCAGCAAAAAAGAGAATTAAGCTTTACTCCGCATGTACGTTATGGTTTTAGTAATGGGCATCTGAATGCTTATGGAAAACTTAGTTTTTACAAACGCGATTCATGGAGGGGAATGGAAGATAATATAAGCGATGATGCAAGCTCATTTAGTATAAACAATTTTTCTGTAAGTGGCGGAAAACGTATCAGCCAGTTTAATAAAGATGAACCTATATCACCATTATTTAATAGTATTTATACGCTCTTATATAATCATAATTATATGAAGATCTATGAAAATTATTTTGCGCAATTCAATTACAATGGCGCATCTCAATTTGGATTAAAATATGCTGCGCAATTTTTATATGAAGACAGAATTCCGATAAATAATACAACTGATTTTTCAATCTTTAAATATGATCCGCAAAAATTTACGCCCAACTATCCTGTTGAAAAAATTGACAGTCAGTTTATAAGACACCAGGCAGTAATTGCAAAAATATCTTTGGAATATCAGCCCGGACAAAAGTTTATGCAGTTTCCAAAATACCGTGTGCCGCTTGGCTCAAAATATCCAACATTTACATTTGATTATGAAAAAGGATTTAAAAATATTTTG
>JBDTLW010000488.1:0-3010 GCA_039934575.1 Parafilimonas sp.
TCAAACAGGTACTGATGAATGGAAAACATACAGCAGTTGGCCGCCGAAAGATGCTGAAGAAAAAAAATTATATACGCATGCAGATGGTACATGTGATTTCACCAAACCCAGTGCCAGCGAGGGTTCTGCAAGTTATCTAAGCGATCCTGCCAAACCCGTTCCTTATCGCACGCAACCCATTGAAGCAACGTATGGTGAAGGAAGTCGTTGGTTTACATGGCAGGTGGAAGATCAGCGCTTTGTTACTTCAAGACCTGATGTAATCAGTTTTACATCTGACAGCATGAAAGAAAATTTTACTGTAACCGGCGATGTTACTGCACACATATTTGTAAGTACTACCGGCAGTGATGCTGATTTTGTTGTAAAGCTGATTGATGTGTATCCGAATTTTGATACGGCAAGTTTATCAATGAGCGGTTATGAAATGCCGGTTGCCATGGAAGTTTTTCGCGGCAGATTTAGAAAAAGTTTTTCAAAGCCAGAACCTTTTACACCCGGCAAGCCTGAAGAAATTACAATTGACCTGCATCAAATAAATCATACATTTTTGCCGGGGCATAAAATGATGATACAGGTGCAAAGCACATGGTTTCCTGTTATTGACCGCAACCCGCAAAAATTTGTATCCAATATTTTTGAAGCAAACGAAAATGATTTTATTAAAGCAACAGAAACGCTTTACTGCAATAATAAATATGCATCTTACATTGATTTGCCGGTGATGAAAGAGTGAGGCATTTTAAAAAATTATATTATACATGTTAGAATAAGCAATTGATACTTTTATAACTGCAGTACAAAAAATATTATATTGTTTTATTTTTCGTAAAATTTTATATTGAACCCGCATCTTTATCTTCATGCGATTAATTATTCTAATATTTAACAGCCGATAATTTCTGAATCAATCATTTTTAAATTATTTTGTGCAAATGAAGATTTTGTTCTCAGTTGCAATTCTATTTGTTAGTGTACACTTATCTGCACAGCCATCTTTTATAGCTTATCAGCACAATTTTCCGCGTGTTGCAGATGCAATGAACCGCAAAGCAGATACATTAAAAAAACAATTTGCAGCAGCCGGTTTGCAATGGCCTGCGCATCAGATTTATATCCGTTCATTTAAGTACGACAGCCAGCTTGAAGTTTGGGTGCGCAATAATAATAATGAACCTTTTAAACTATTTAAAACATATAATGTTTGTGCCTTGGCAGGCACGATGGGACCTAAACGCATGGAAGGTGATTATCAGGTGCCGGAAGGGTTTTATTATATCAATGAATTTAAACCAAACAGCTTGTATCACATGTCGCTTGGTTTAAATTATCCGAATGCTTCTGATAAAATTATATGCCAGGTTACAAACACAAAACCGGGCGGTGATATTTATATACATGGCAGTTGTATTACGGTTGGTTGTATTCCCATACAGGATAATCAGATTGAAGAAGTATATATAATTGCTATGAGCGCTAAAAGTAATGGACAGGATTTTATTCCGGTACATATTTTTCCCGTGCGTTTTAATAATCCCAAAAGCGTGGCTTATTTTGATAAAACAACGAAGGATGAACCCGATATTCAAAAATTTGAAGTGAAGCTGAAAGAAGTGTATGATTATTTTGAGAAAGAAAAAAAACTGCCTGTTATTTCTATTGATACAAAAGGCGGTTATGAAATAATGAATTAATTTAGAAGCTCAGTTAGACGCTTTTCAATCAAACCTATAATTAAAAATTACCCATGAAAAAATTTGTACCCGGCATCATTATTATTTTATTAGTTACATCCTGCAAAAAAGATTTTAATAATGCTATTAATAACACAGCCTCAGCAGAAAATTCAGTACAACAATCAAATAAAATAATCGCCACCTCTGCAGATTATTTTAATCAGCTTTTTACGCGCTATAACGCAGGTGAATGGACCGGGGGTGATGTTGCCAATTCCTATAAACTTCCCAATGGAAATTCTTTCTGGTTGTTTGGTGATTCATTTGTTGATACGGTATATGCTGACAGGCATCGTCCGTATGATGCATTCATACATAACAGTATAGTTTTAACGGATGCAAATAAAAATTTTATAACTACTTTATACGGCGGTACTGCAAAAAAGCCAAAGCCATTCTTTAATGCAAAAGATCCAAAGGAATATTGGCCTAACTGTACTTTTTCTGCTGCGGATAACACGAAGTTGTATGTGCTGATGTCAACTATAAAATCAACCGGTGATGGTGGCGCATTTGGTTTTGAACTTACCGGAAATACTGTTGGTATATTAAGCTATCCTGCTCTTGAACTTTTATCTGTAAAAGATATTTCTAAAAACCCAAAAATTGACTGGTCATCTGCAACGTATGAAGAAGGCGACTATGTATATATCTACGGAGCAGAATCAACCAAATACAATAAGTTTATGCATGTGCTTAGAACAAGCAGAAGTGATCCTTTTAAAGTGGTGGAATATTACAACGGAACGGGTTGGGTGAAAGATCCAGCGCAAAGTACAAGATTGTTAGGCGGTCTTTCAGAGCAATATTCTGTATTCAAATACCAGGATAAATATTATCTTCTTTCGCAAACAAATCTTTTAGGCGCTGAAATTTATTTGTGGGATGCAGCCTCGCCAACAGGTCCTTTTACACACAAAAGAAAAGTATATACCACACCGCAAACAGGTGGCAACATTATAACCTATAATGCAATGGCGCACACTGAATTTATTGAAGATGGTAAACTGCTTGTTGGCTATTGTGTAAACAGTCTTAATGGTTTGGATATTTATAAAAACGCTGATAATTACAGACCTTATTTTATTTGGGTGAGTAACTGGCAGTAGGTAAACTTTATTAACAACAATTGAAGTTGTATAACGTTAAGTTCTTGATTTTGGCGAATGAATTTTTTTGGAGAGGTAGGGTGTTATATCATAAATTTACGTGTTGGTGGCAATTGAATCCCTGCCATCAACGGGCAAATGAAACTTATTGAAAGCATCAAACTT